>JAUWMW010000142.1 GCA_030612965.1 bacterium | reverse complement strand
TTCAGCCCTCACAAAAACAGTACCAATACCAATCAAGATGCGTCTGTGCATTAGTTAATAAAAGGACCAACCCCATGAACCCAGAATGTCACGGATCAAGAAACACGCCCCGACCGGAAACTCACCCGCGCCCGCCAATTCTCGGATCAGTTCCAACTTATTGCGGCGCGCGAAGCGCGAAAAAGTGGCTCGCCACTCGTAATCACCACCGATCCTATTATCCGAATATAGAAATACACAAAACGAACCCATTTGCTCGGGGGAGGGTGCCCGACAAGAGTGAAATTCCGCAAAACGAACCCATTTTGGTGTGCTCAGACCTCGACTGCGCTCGGTATGACAGGAGGGGCGCGCGAAGCGCAGGAAGCCCATTTATGGATGATTTATCACCACAAAACGAACCCATTTTCGCGCCGAGCCCAGCACCGAGTTCCTGGCCAGACACAAAAAGCGGCAGTCTTGTAGAGCGGGTCCATCTTCGAACCCGCCAGTGTCGGCAGGTTTGCGGACAGACCTGCCCTACCAGATCACGTGGCCGGACGCGCGAAGCGCGAAGACCAGGCTTGCCTGTTAACTCTCGTCGAGCAACTGCTCCATCTGATCAACCAGTTCGCCGAACAGTTTGATCGTGCGCTCAACCGGCTCCGGACTGGTCATATCGACCCCGGCCTTTCTTAGTACATCGACTGGGTACGCGGAAGAACCGGTTGCCAGAAACTTCAAGTATGCTTCCTTCGCTGGTGTGCCTTCTTCGAGGATTTTCTGCGACAGCGCCTCGGCGGCGGCATACCCTGTGGCATATTGATAAACATAGTATTGACGGTAGAAATGGGAGATTTTCATCCCACTCATGTCGTTGTTTTCACCGATTACCAGGTCAGGCCCGTTGTACTTCTGGTAGATCTCACGATAGGTCTTGCGGAAATAGTCGACCGAAACCGCCTGACCGGACTCTATCCGTTCATGCACGGCCAACTCGAATTCGGTAAACATCACCTGGGTAAAGAAGGTCCCTCGAATCTGCCTGATGTAGTGATTCAGGAGCGCCAGTTTCTCCTCTTTGCTCTCGGCGTTGGCCAGGAGGTATTTGATGATGAGCGCTTCATTACAGGTGGAAGCCACTTCAGCAGTGAAAAGCGTATAGTTGTGATAGATGTACGGCTCAGCCTGATTGGCGTAGAAGCTGTTCAATGCGTGACCCATCTCATGCGTTAAGGTGAACAGGTCATCGAGACGCCCGGTGTAGTTCATGAGCACATACGGATGCGATGTGTAGGTCCCCCAACTATACGCGCCGGTCCCCTTCCCCTCCGTCTCATAGACATCGACCCAGCCTGATTTCAAGCCCCGCTGAAGGTCCTTGACGTATTGATCCCCCAACGGCTTGACACCGGCAGTGAGGATATCCACACACTCTTCGTAAGAATACTCCTTGTCGAACACGAAGCCCAACGGAACAGACAGATCGTAGGTGTAGAGAGTGTCGTATCCCAGAATCCGCTTGCGCAAACTGGTCCACTTGTGCAACACCTCGATGTTGGCGTTGACCGTCTCAACAAGATTATGGACAACGTCGGTTGGGATATTGTCGCTGTCGAGACCGGCTTCGAGGCACGTATTGTACCCGCGCACTTTGGCCAGTGCCCAGTCCTTGGCCAGCGACGAACCGAAAGTGGCCCCCAGCGTGTTGATGTACTTTATGTAAGCTGTCTGCACCGTGTCGTTGGCCCGGCGCCTCAGGTCGCGATCTGTGCTCTCCATGATACGGGCATACCGTCCCCACGTAAGGTCGATAGTATCCCCTTCGGTATTGACTACCGTGCCTAACTTCAGGTCGGCGTTATCGATCATGTTGAAAATATTCGACGGCGCCCGCGTCACCGGTACCATGGCGGCCAGGATAGCCTCTTCCTTTTCCGACAGGATGTGCTCCTTTTGGCGCAACTGGTCCTCAAGGTAGAAACGGTACTCCTCCAGCGCCGGCGACTGCTTCATGAACGTTTCAACCTTGGTCTGATCGAGCGCTAACAGTTCCGGCTCGATGAATGAAGCAGCCTCGGCCAGTTGGGCGTACAGCGCCTGGATGCGACCGGTCAACTCTTGATATTCGCTTTTGCGATTATCCTCGTCCAGCTTCAAATATGCATAGACCCACAGGTTACCTTCGATGATACTCAGACCGTCGTTCAGTTTCAGACAGTTAAGAAGCATCTCCGGCGAGTCGCCAAGATGACCACGATACTGCTCGAACTCGGTAAGTGCGGACTGTAGTTTGGCGAAATCCGACTCCCAGACATCAAGCGTCTCGTACATATCTTCGACACGCCACTTGTACTTGTCGTCGATATCCTCCCGTTGCGGGATCGAGCCGTCATCGGCCGACCAGGTCGCTGTTACCGCGAACAGCACAACCCAAAGAATCAACAGGGCCCGACTGAGCGTTTGCAAGCGATTCATTGTCTCTCCTGATGTTACACCGTTTCAACTTAGCTGTTTACACTTCCTACATGAACGCCTAATATAGACAACAAGTTGCATCTGTACAGAGGAAATCTCACAAGGACGACACTCAATGTTTGAAACCAAAACCAACATCAAGCTGCATGACACCGACGCGGCCGGGGTGGTGTTTTTCGTCAACTACTTTCGCATCGCTCACACCGCCTACGAAGCATTCCTGAAATCGATTGGCTGCGGCCTCGATTATGTCATCCGACACTCCGACTATCTCATTCTGATCGCTCACGCCGAGGCCGACTACGAGCGGGCCTTTCAGTTGGGCGATGTCATTACCATTGGCCTCAAGGCCACGAAGATCGGGCAGTCATCGTTTGAGATTACATCTGAGATCAGGGATAAGGCGGGCAATGTCGGGGCGACAGTGCGCACTGTCCACGTGGCCGTGAGCAAGAAGACGGCTGAGAAAATCGCGCTACCCGACAAGATTCGCACCGGCCTGGAAAGCATCAGTTGATTTCGTCGAGGTCGGGCTGTGCGACCAACCGGCGAAATGCCTCGCGGCCTATCTTGAGCGTGTGGTCTGTCTGAACATCGGGCCAGCAATACAACCGCACCGGCAGTTTGAATCGCGGGAGTGATTTTTCCAGACATGCTAAGACCTCGGCACGAGTGAGTTTAGCACCCTCCATGAAACGAACAAACGCCACCGGCCGCTGGCCGAACTCGTGGTCCGGGATCGGTACCACCACGGCCTCTTCAACATCCGGCAGACAACACAGCGCCGTCTCGATCTCTTCCGGATGGATGTTCTCTCCACCCGAGATAAACATGTTGTCCTTGCGTCCGGTTACACTGAGGTAGCCATCGGCATCCAAGCTGCCGATATCGCCGGTGTGAAACCAACCGTGGCTATCCCTGCCGCTGATCAGTTCGCTGCCACGTACGTAACCCTTGAATAACGGTCGACCACGAACGAGAATCTCTCCATCAGCGGCAAGCCGCATCTCACGATGATTCAACAATCGCCCCGATGTCCTCAGACGCGACACGGAATCACGCACGGCGGTTGTCGTAACCTGCGAGGCCATCTCGGTGAGACCATAAGTAGTACAAAGCGGCCAGCCGCGATTGCGAGCCTCAGAGATCATTCGCTCGGGAACGAAGCTACCACCGACAAGAACAGCCTTCAGACGATCTGCGGCGTTTTGGGATAACCCCCGATCCAGAAGGCGTCCCAACTGTGTCGCGACCAGCGAAAGGTGCGTGACTCGGTTGTGCTCAATCACAGCCTCAAGGTTGTCACCACCGTCATCGATGACTACTGCTGCTCCACCCAGCATAGTGCGAAACAGTATGGCCAGGCCGCCGACATGCCATAGCGGCAACGTTAACAACCAGCGGTCACCCGGCGACACTTTGATGTTTTCGTTTGACCCCAGAGCGCTGTAGTAGTGGTTGGCGTAAGTCTGCAGCACTGCTTTCGGCTGATTGGTAGTGCCGGAGGTGAACATGACGGTAGCTGGACGCTCCAGATCAAAACGTGGTTCGTCCGATCTGTGGTTGCTGTCGTCGGGTCGAGCGGAGACGACTTCCGCCATGTCCAGTCGGCGCATTGATGATGACCGCTCCAAACCGAATGGTCCACCCATAGTCACCAGCGTGCAGCACCCGATGCTATCAAGCATATCTGCGACAGCCTCGCGCGGGAAGCGCACACTCATCGGACAAGCGACGGCGCCGATCTGCCACAAAGCGTGCAGGAGAACGGGGTACTGGCGGCAGTTGTCGGCGAGGATGCCTACCCGCTCGCCTTTGGCAATACCCTTGTCACTCAGGTATGACGCCGTAACCGACGCGCGCCGGGCAAGTTCGCGATAACTGACTGAATGTTCATCGCAAATAAGCGCCTCTCGCTCGGGCCAACGTTCTGAGGCGGCAGCCAATGATGAGATCATGTCACACTTCTCTGAGTTCTTGCAGCATCTCGTGATTGATCTCTTTGGCAACATCTGACAGCTTGTTGATAACGACCACACCGCCGGCTATCGACAGCGCTGAAGAAAGCAGGTCACGTCTGAACCAACCGGAAGTATCGAGGCCGATCGGGACGTCGGTGACGTTGATTCCCGCCGCCAACTGTGCGAGTACGGACAAGCCCAAGCTCGATTCGAAAGATGAACTGATCACCACCTCCACGCCGCGCTCGATAGCTGCGCGTGCAAACTGCGCCGCCCGTTCCAGCCCGAGCACGGTGGGTTTGAGCACTATTGCTTTGATGTTGTGACAGCGATGCAGCTCCCCGGGCTTCATGGTCTGCAGAGTCTCATCCAGCGCCAGCGGCAAGGATGTTCGAGCATCTTCCAGAAGAGCCTGCAACTCGGCCGAGGACGACAGAGGCTCTTCAATGTAGTCGATGTCACAACCCTGGGCACCGAGCGCGAATTGGTTGAAGTCGGTGCGGCTGTAGCGCTGGTTGGCGTCCAGCCGCAAGATAGCATCCGAGCCGATGCGTTGTCGCACCTCCCTCGTTAGCCGAATGTCGTCATCCACGGCACGCCGACCCACCTTGAGCTTAAAGGCGCGCCAACCCTCGTTGCGGAGTACTCCCGCTCGTTCCAGAATCTCCGACTGCTCCCCGGTGAGCAGGGCGTTGACAGTGATTTCGTCCAGGGGATGATCCGAGATTAGTCGACACAGCGCCACACCTCGGCGTGACGCCATCAGCGACAAAACCGCTGTCTCGAATCCAAACCGCACCGATGGCGACAGGTCGTACGCACCAAGCCATGTCTCGAAACTACCGGACAATTCTTCCAGGTTGTCGGGGATAACAGCGTCGGCCAGAGAGAACCGCAAGTGGGTCAATTGCCGCTCGGCATCGTCGAGTGACTCGCGGCTGAAACCGACCAGGGGTGCAACTTCGCCAAAGGCGGCGCAGCCGGTTTCATCCCATAGCTCGACAATGATCCCCTGACGGGATTGAAGCGTGTGACCACCGAGATCAAGACGTTTCAATAACGGTAGGCTATAACCGTAGAGGCGCATGGATGCGATTTTCATAGCATCCACCCGATTGAAAACAGAATGCTGTATAACAGCAAGAGTTTGCCGGTGGCTGCCAGCACACCGTTGAGGACGGTCCCATCCGCTGAGGTCAACGCCGTGCGAAAGGCCGGGATGGCAGCGAGCGCGGTGGCCATGGCCGGCAGTGAAAACGGGTGGCTTTCGGTCCAGATGTACAGCGCCAGTGGCGCCGCGCAGGCGGCGAGCACGACGACGATATATTCGCAACGAGCAAAACGTCGCCCCAAGCGAACAGCCAGCGTTCGTTTGCCCGCTTGACGGTCGCTGTCGATATCGCGTAGATTGTTGATTGTCAGAATCGCTACCGAGAACAAGCCCGGAGCTAAACCAGCGACGACAACGACCGCATTAATGTCGAGCATCTGGACATAATACGTTCCCCCCACCGCCACCGGTCCGAAAAAAACCAGCACGAAGATTTCCCCCAGCCCGTGATACCCGAACGGATAGGGTCCGCCGGTGTAGAGTACACCGAACAGGATTGACAACAGACCAATGATGACAATCGGCCAGCCGCCGCGCCAGACCAGATAACAGCCAATCAACAAGGCCAGACCGAAAGCAATCATGGCTGCATGTTTCATTGCCGATGGTTTGATTAGCCCGGCCTGGGTGAGTCGTGTTGGTCCAAGGCGGACCCCGGCGTCAGCTCCCTTGACATAGTCGTAGTAGTCGTTGGCGAAGTTGGTTCCGATCTGTATCATGACCGCCCCGAACAATGCCGCCAGCGCCGGCAGGAAAACTGTAGCGCCGTCGGCCTGCGCCATTGCTGCGCCGATCACAACCGGTGCGATAGCGGCCGGCAGGGTCTTGGGGCGTGCCGCCATCCACCAAAGTTTCAGTTGCGATTCAGCCATGTTGGTCGCATCCATTTGTTATAACATCCCCTCTTGCGAGGGG
>JAUWMW010000002.1 GCA_030612965.1 bacterium | reverse complement strand
ACAGCCGATCATGGGAACGCCGAACAAATGGTCGATCCCGATTCCGGCGGTCCCTTTACGGCCCACACGACAAATTTAGTGCCGTGCATCTTGTACGATCCTTCGGAAGCAGTCGGTCGTCGTGAGAGCGTCACCTTGCGTGACGGTGGCATCCTGGCCGATATTGCGCCGACTATCCTAGATCTGATGGATCTCGAAATCCCGGTCGAGATGACCGGAAAATCACTCATAGAACGAGGGTAATCACTTGACCGGCCTGTTCAAAAGAATCGGTCGCATGATCCTCCCTGAAGACGTTGCTCTGCGCAAGCGCCGACTGGAACTTCTGGTCTGGGCGTTTCTGCTATCCTTCGCGTTTTACCCTGAGTCCTGTGGTTTTATCGCCTGGTTTGCCTTAGTTCGTCCGCTATGGATAGTAAGTTCGCTTCAGCGCCGGGCCGCTTTCAACGCCGCGTACTTCTTCAGTTTCTTTTTCAACCTGTTCTCGATCTATTGGATAGGGATGGTCACCCCACCCGGGATGGTCGCTGCCGTGGTGCTTGTCGCCTCCTACTACGCAATCATCCTGATGGTCTTCTGGAAGCTTTATCGCCTGAGGCCCATCTTCGGAATTGTGTCGATGCCCTTCCTTTGGGTCGGCATGGAGTACTTTCGCACGCTCTCGCAGTTCGCATTTCCCTGGTCTGATCTCGGCTACAGCCAGGCTTACTATCTCTACATTCTGCAGATTGTATCCGTAATATCCGTTCATGGTCTGTCGTTTCTGATCGTAACAATGAATGTGTTGCTGTGGCAGGTATTCCGAAAAACCGTGTCGCCGGAACGACGTGTCACCGCCTTGTTTGCGTCTCTTGCCATTGTTGCTGCGCTGGTTGCCTACGGCTGGATCGAGATGCCTCAATTCCCCGAGGCCGGCAGTTATCGCCTGGCCCTGCTTCAGGGCTCGGTGCCGCTGGATGAAAAATGGAGTGACGGCAATCAATATCACAGTATCGATGTGTACGACTCCCTGACTCAGACCGTTGAGGACAGCACCATTAAGTTATTCGTGTGGCCGGAAACGGCGGCGCCCTGCTATCTCTCGCACGACCGGGCCTGCCGTCAACGGGTCGCCGAGGTGGCCCGCAAGTCGGCTGCCTACCACCTGGTCGGCTCACTCGCCGCCAGCTATGATCAAGAGGGGAAACGGTATTGTAACTCCTGCTTTCAGTTCAACCCGACCGGTTGGATTGAGCAATCATATGACAAAGTGAAGCTGGTGCCGTTTTCCGAACAGGTGCCCTATCAGGATCAAGTCCCGTTTATGCGCAAGGATTTCCTAAGGAAGTACCTGACGTTTATCGACCGAGAGGGTGTGCAGTGGTGGTCGGATTTCCGTCCCGGCGATTCGGCGGTGATTTTCCGACTGCCCGACGCCAGCTACTCGGTGCTGATCTGCTTTGAGACAGCCTTTCCTGAGTTTGTGCGCCGCACTATACGCGACGGTGCTCATTTCGTGGTCGGGATAACCAACGACACCTGGTTTGGTCGCTCGGTCGGGATTCATATGCACGCCCGAATCTTCATCACCCGGGCCGTTGAAAACCGCTGCTGGTTCGCACGCACCGCTAACAGCGGCCTGACTTTCATAGTCGACGGCTATGGACAGGTGCGTTCAGAGCTTGAACCCTACACGGTGGACGTCCTGCTGGGCGAGGTCGATCTGTTGGATGAGTTTTCCTTTTACACTCGGCACGGTGACTTCGTCGGGCGGTTCTCGTTCTTGTTTACCGTTTCCATCATAGGTATATTGCTGGCACTATGGTTTGCTGGAAAGATCACGTCCCGGCGGTCCGGTTCTGGTGTGTAGCGCTCTGGACTATCGTTATCGGCCTCGGCCAGACAGCGTCCGCGATCGAGTGGCGCACCTTGACCTCGTTCAAGGATGTACGCCGCCTCGCTGTTATCAATGACACTCTCTGGGCGGCCACGTCAGGCGGGCTGCTGGCTATTCACGATGGAATCGAACCAGTAACTGAATACACCAACGTCGATGGCTTGGGGACGACAGATGTTTTTGATATTATCATGGACGGTAACGGACAGAAGTGGGTGGCAGGCGCCGGTCGGCTCATCAGGTTCGACAACGGTGGGTCCGGGCAGTTTCTGGAAAACGACGACAGTGGTGATCCTTACGCTCTGTACCGAATAGTCGATAACGGTAACGACCTTTGGATCGGCACATCGATTCGCCTGGAACTGTTCTCAAAGACCAGCGATGATGGAGAGTTTCCGTTCTGGTACACCAGGTTTGGCAACCTAGCCGATGATCCCGAGGTAAGGGATGTGCTTCTGCGCGGCGATTCCATTTGGTTGGCGACGTCGGCCGGGCTGGCCACCGCTGATATTACCGATCCGAGGATCCTGGGTCAGAGCTCAAGATGGACGACCTGGGGCGCCGAATGGTTCGCCGGCGGCGGCTTGGAACGGGTGGTTGCTTACCAGTCGGATATGTACCTGGCGGCATCGACCGGCCTTTGGAAACTAACGATCCTGAATGGCGATACTAACATTACACTTCTCGACGCAGGGACCGGTGAGCGTTTCACCGATTTGCATCTTGAGAATGACTCATTGTTCTTCTTCTACGAAGGCGGCATGGGTGCTATTGTCGACGGCATGCCGACACTCATTCCCACGCCCGGCCTGCCGACGGCGCCGAACACTGGTCTCAGTTTTGGAGGACGACGTTGGCTGGCGGTTATGCAAGAAGGTGTCTACTACGACAGCAATGGGACCTTTGTTGAGTTCCGCCGCACCGGACTTCCAAACAACCAGGTCAGCGATCTGACCGTCAATCGCGACGGCGTCATCACGGCGGCCTTCACATCCCGACCGGCGGCTACCCTCATCGACAATCTCTGGGAGTCTTATGATTTTTCTGTGGGCGAACGCACGACCCTACTGATCTCGGATTCCAACGGTGTTCCCTGGCTCGGCACCAGGGGCAACGGGCTGTGGCTCCTGGGGGAGGATTCAGCCACCAATTACGATGAACAAAACTCCACCCTTATCGGCAACACCGATGACCCTCCGAACGGACTGAGGTATATCGTCATAAACGGCCTGGCCACCGACGGGCGGTATTTGTTTGCCGCCTGCTACCGAGCCGCCAACGGTTACCCGGTCGCCTTTGCCGACCTGGCCAATATCAATGATCCTGTCTTTGGCTGGGGTGCGCTTGGCGCGGATGATGGCCTGGATCATTCTTTTGTTGTGTCGCTTGATTATCACAGCGGTTCGGTGGCCGTGGGCAATGAGTTCAACGGTGTGTATGTCTGTAATGTGGGTGACAATCCCTTTGACCGCCCTGAGAATTCCTGCACCCATTACACCGAGGACAACTCCTTTCTTCGCTCCAATGACATTCGTGTTGTCCGCTTTGCTCCCAACGGAATTCTGTGGGTGGGGACGAACGTGGGATTGTCGCGTTATGATCCCGGCATCGAGAGGTTCGTTGATGTCGATCTTCCGGCAGGCGTCGACCGGGATATTGCCGATCTCGAGTTCGATGGTCGCGGCAATCTCTGGGTGGGTACGCGCGACGGTCTGGCCCGTTTCGACGCCACTACCGGACAGTTCGAGGTGTACACCGCCACTAACAGCGGTCTGGTCGCTAACCGAATTAATGCCCTTACTCTCGACCAGGTTACCGGAGACTTGTACATCGCCACGAACCAAGGCGTCTCGCTGCTGACATCACCGGTGGAACGAATCGAGTTCGACCTGGAGCAGGTGGTGGCGTTCCCCAATCCGTTTGTTATCAATTCACCGCTCGACAGTCTGGCCTTCAACTTCGGTCGTCCGGGGATGGTCCGAATCTTTACTCCCGCCGGCGAACTTGTAAGGAGGCTGGATGCCAACCGCGGCTGGTTCGGCGAGAATCAGGCGCGTGAACGTGTAGCCTCCGGTGTCTATATCTACCTCCTGGAGGACGACCAGGGCAATATCAAGCGGGGCAAAATCCTTCTGGTACGGCAGTGATGGAAGTCTCGCGACTGACAATCTCACGCCTGAACACCGACCTGCTGACAACTCCCACGGCTGATTCGTTGTTTGGCTCCATTGGGTTCGCCAGACTTTGGGAAACAATGGGCGGGACACCGGTTTACTGGGTGGCTCGTGCCGGTGGCAAGATAACCGCCCTGCTGCCCGGTGTCGAGTTCGGTCGGCGCCCGTTGAAACGTTTTCAGTCCATGCCTGACGGTATCTACTCACGAATCCTCTCTGAGGCGAGGGACAACCACGCGCGACGGGAGATGTCCCGCGCCCTCTTACAGGCGGTAGCGAAAGCAGGATATGTCAAAACGTACGTTACCGACTTCCACGGTCTGATGGAGGTTCCGGAGACGTATGCTGCACAGCCATGCCGCACGACGGTTGTCGACATCTCCGACAAAGACTGGCGGCCGCCGAACCGCAGGCTGCGAAGGTATATACGCAAGGCGGAACGAGAGGGGATAGCGTTGGAACACTTCCAGGCCGACCGTCACTTGGAGAAATTCGTGCCGCTGATGCAGGCCACTGAGCAACGTCACGGACAAAAACCACGCTACCCCGTAGAGTTCTTTGCGGCTTTGGCGGCGCTCGCCGAGACCGATAATCGCATCATCTGGTATTACTGCGAGCATGAGGGTAGGCCGGTCGTCTCGCACATCAGCTTCATTGACGGCGACTTGGCTCTGCACTGGCAGTTGTACTATGACAAAACCTTCTCTTTTCTCAGAGCCAATCAGTTCATGCTGTGGAAACTTGTTGGTGAATTGAGACAACGCGGCGTTCGCAGGTTAAGTCTGGGTGCTTCCCCGCCGGGTGCTTCCGGACTGGTCGACTATAAGGCAAAGTGGGGCGACGACGAATATACCTACAACTGCTACGTTCACAAATCCGGATTGGGTAGGTTTTTGTGAACGTCGTGAACATGAAAGTTTTGCTCCTGGCCGACGCCCGAGCCTTCCATACCGAACGGTACGCCCGCCAGCTTCAGACTCAGGGATGCGATGTTCTAACGGCCTCGCTTGAGAGCGGCACGATGGAATGTCGCCACCTAACCGGGCGAGGTCCGGTCAAGTCGTTGCACTACCTCTCGGTGGTGCCGCAACTCCGGCGACTGATCAAGCAGTTTCAGCCGGATGTGATCAACCCTCATTTTGCGTCCGGCTATGGTTTCATCGCGGCTCTGGCGCGCAAGAGAGGGTGGCCGCCGATTGTGCTCAACCTCTGGGGTTCCGATATCCTCATCGTCCCGCGAAAATCGTGGTTGCACAAAAGGAAAACACACTACGCTCTTAGGGCTGCGGATTACGTGATCGGCGATTCGGAATTCCTGGTGTCGGCGGCTGAAAAGCTCGCGGGTGGCACAGAGCGATCTGTCATCCCCTGGGGCATCGAACGCCGCTTCCTGAACTTGCACAAGGATGATTACTCCTTTCAGAAGCCTCTGCGAATTATCGTTCCCCGGACGCAGGCGCCCATCTACAACAATGAGTTTATCGTCCGAGCGCTACAACCATTGATTTCCGACGGCACAGTGAGCCTCACGTTTCCATCGTTCGGACCTGACAGTGCACGATTTCGTGATGTAGTCACGCCGTATCTTGACGTTGGTATCAACTTGTATGATGCCATGCCTCGCGAGCAGTTCCTGGCCTTCATGGCCCAGCATGATATTTACTTGTCGGCCTCCCGCTCCGATTCCTCGCCGGCATCGCTGATCGAGGCGATGGCGCTGGGATTGCTGCCGATTGCTGCTGACATCCCTGGTGTTCAGGAATGGCTGTCTGACGACAATGGACGACTCTTTCCACCGGATGATGATGATACTCTGCGCAGAATCATCACTGGTATTGTCCGGGGCGGCGACAGCTTCACCGACCTGCGCCGCCGCAACTTTGAGAAGGTACAGCGAGACGCCATCTTTGAAGACAACGCGACAGCTCAGATAGCCATCATGCGTCGGTTGGTTGATCGGAGCAATCGATGACACCGCGCGTGCTGCTGATTTGCTACTACTTTCCTCCCTTGGGCGGCGCCGGCGTGGGACGACCGTTATCGCTTTTCCGGCTGCTGCCGTCTCACGGTATCCAGTGCGATGTCCTCACGGTCAAACCGGTAGCCTATCGCGTTTTCGAGCCAGACTTGCTCGAAGGTCTCGACATGACTCGCATACATCGGGCCGGCAGCCGCGATCCCCAACGACTACTGCGCCTGGCCGGGATTCGCCGTGTACGTGAAACTCACATCCGTCGGGCCGGGTGGATCTCGAATCGGTTCTTCCCCGACCCCAAGATCGGCTGGGTCGCTCCGGCGGTGAGGTTAGCGCGCCGGTTGGTGCGTGAGAATAACTACACAACTCTGATCTCCACGTCGCCGCCTATCTCCTGCCATCTCGTTGCGCAAGCCATCCACACCGAGACCAGACTGCTCTGGATTGCCGATTTCCGTGATTTCTGGATAAGCCACAAAATCGAAGATGTCTTTGCGAGTCAATCACGCCGGAAGCGAGCCTGGGATACTATCGGAACTGTCAAAAATCGCGCCGCCGTAGTCACGACCTGCAACCCCGCTATCAGTGAGTACCTTGGTGACGGCGAAGTCATCTTCAACGGCTACGACGACACTTTGGCACAACATTGGCACGCTCCGTCGGATCGCTCCGTCGTGAACATCGGACTACTCGGAACTTTCGATGAACTCGTTCCCGTGGAGCCGCTCTTGAGAGTGCTCGCGATGCTGCGCGAGGCATCCCCCGAGTTGTTCAGGCATATCCGACTGCTGCAAGTGGGACGTGTTGACGAAGGCTGGGTCCGGGCGCTTCTGCGAAAGTACGCCCTGACCGAGGTTTGCACCATGCACGGTTTTCAGGACCGACGTCGGTCGGTTGAGATACTATCCGAAGCGTCTCTTTTCTACTTCGGACTGGCCTCGACCAAAGAGCGGGGCATCGTTCCCTCTCGTTTGTTCGACCTGTTCGCCTCTGGACGACCCATTCTTGCCGCCATACCACGTGGCGCCGCCGCAGCCGATCTGTTGGAGGAATCAGGTAATGCCTGTATCTTCGATCTCTCCGGTGCCGGCAGTGTCGAAAATGCTGTGGGTTTCGTTGGTAACCTTGTGCAGGAGCATCTGTCCGGCGAACTATCGATTACCGCCTGCCCGGCATATGCCCAACCGTTCACGGCAACCGCTATGGTCGACCGATTTGCTGAACTGATTAAAGCGCTCTGACAGAATCGGCGCCGCCGGTCTTGTCAGAATTCATCATCCAGATATCGATCAAGCGTACACTCCGCTCCGGTCAGCATTTCAGTCGCCGCGGTAACCGTGAGCAGATTGTCCATCGCCTCGCGAGTGTACTTGTGGCAATGATCCAGCAGTTTCTTGAACGCTGCGGGATCGACATACTCAGAAACAACCGAATGCAGGGTCTGATCATTCAGGCAGCGAATTGCGGCTGATGTGGGACTGTACGAAGACCGCCTTCTAAGTAGTTTCTTCGCTGCTCGTGCCAGAAGTGGATACCGATTCAGCTGGGCGATAAGGCGTAGCTTTCGTTCGTAGGACGGCGAGGTAACAGCCAGCCCACGGTTGACGTCGACAATCTCGGCTGCGATCGGGGAAAGTTGTCTGAGGAAGTCGCGGTACAGGCGATGACCACGTTTCAATTCATCGGGAATGGACATGGCGGCTGCGAAGAAGCGTTGCGCATAAAAGGGTGTGGTCGCCCAGAGAAACACGCGATTACAGTCTTCGCCCTCAAAGGCCCACCGCATACGCCGACAGTACAGCATTAGATGAACGTACTTGTGACGGTACGACGTCTCCGGGTAGGATTCGATCAAAGAGATTAGCTCGTGGATTATCTCGTCCCCGGTAATGCCCGTTAGCTCTGTGACCAGACTAAGCGGCAGGACCTGGTATCGATGAAGGTAGTACCTGACAACGTCCGAACCTTCCTTGAGTCGACTTTCGGGCGTAAGGTTGGGCAGCGTGGTACCTCCGCCATCCCCCGACATGAATATGGCGGCGCGGCCAAACTGACGGACGATCTCCCTGAGGAAGGGGAGACCGAACGCCTGCGCGACATAGTTCATACCGCCTTTGATGCTCAAGTGCTGCCTGATATCGCGACCGGTCGCCCGAGGCAAAGGCACAACCTGCCAGTCCAGTTTGAGCTTCTCGGCGATCTTACGCGCAATTTCCACCTCTGACGTCGCGCTTCCGAGAGCATCTTCGAACGTCATGGCGTGCGTACAGCGACCTGTCCGCTGCAAGCCGGCAGCAACGGCCCGAGAATCCAGACCGCCGCTCAACGATAAGATCGACTCACTGACTGTTGCCGCCCGATCACGGCAGGCCTGAGTAAACAGCGTGACCAGATGTTCGGCGTTTTCTGTCAGGCTCCGTCCGGTTTCTTCCGGTTCGAGGTTGAAACTGTGCAACTGTCGGCGGATAACAGGTTCGTTGGCCGACGACCAACGCAACAAGGTGGATGGTGGCAATCGATCCACGGCTTCAAGCAACGTACGCTCGCCGTGGGGACAATCAAGCAGCAGGTACTGAGCTATCGCCATGCGGTCCATGCGCACCTGCGGGTCGTTCATAGCAACAAACCGGAGTTCTCGAGAGAGAACTTCGGTTTCACCGACGCGACCGTAGTAGATCGGCAGCCGTCCCAATGCGTCGTTGACCAGGGTCCAGTGGGAAGTGCGCTTATCACGAACCAATACCAGGTATTCGCCGTCATGAGCAAGCAGCCAGTCCCTGACAACGTCGAACACATCCTGAAAAAGCAGGGAACACAACGACCGAAGATCGGCATATAGTTGTTTGTCGTTCAACCCATGCAGCCTCCCCTCCAACAGGATGAAGTAGTCAGCATCGTCCCAGACAGCTATCGGGTACTCGGGGTAACGAGTGGTCCCTAAGCTGACCTCCTCATCCGAATAAAGAACCTCCGCACGATACTGTTCATCGTGCAGCAGTTCGCTCAGCATCGCCTTGAAGGTCGGCGCGCCGTTTCGCGCTCGACGACCATGTACGAAATGAATACCCGGCACCGATTGGTTCTCCGATTGGAAAGTAATCTTCCACTGCGAACAGCGCTCTGAAGTTACTATAGGGCGATAGTGGTGTAAAGGAGATTAGCGGACTTTGTTGGCGATGGTCATCGCCTTCCCAAAGCTGATTCACGAGAGGATACCAACAGTCGTCAGGCTGCGACAACGGCAAAGAACCCAGCGCGCACTCAGCGCACCAGCACCATCTTTTTCTCTTCAGTGAAACCGTCGGCGATGAGGCGGTAGAAGTAGACGCCGCTGGCCACGGTGGCCCCGTACTCGTTGCGTCCGTCCCATGTCACTTCATAGGCGCCGAACGGCAGCACACCCTCGCTGAGGGTGGCGGTATGCTGCCCCAGGATGTTGTAGACGGACAAATCCACCTGACTTCGGCGGGGCAGGTCAAAGCGGATAGTGGTGAGGGGGTTGAAGGGGTTGGGATAGTTCTGGGACAACCCATAGTCGCGCGGGAGGTTGTCATCGACACGGTCATCGGCGTCGGCGGCTATCGACGGCGCGAAGGCTATGAGTTCAATGGTGAAGCCGGGCTTGACCGCCGCAACTGTGTAGCTGTTGAGAGGCTCGTAGTCGGCCCAGATGCTGACGTGCCCCTGATTATCGGTGCTGACCCGCTCGATCATACCTAACGTATCGCAGAGAACGATGAGACAGTTATCCACCGGTTCACCGACAGCGGAAACGTCGATATCCCAGGCTCCGCTTTCAGCTTGGACATCGACGGATAGTTCACCGGGGATATCGTGGTACATTATCAGCGTCGGATCCCCATAGAAGTTCTGACCGTAGACGACATCGCGCACGTAGTGGTAGCGCAGCTTTGAGTCGTACATGGCCGCGACGGTCGGACGATCCGGGTGGGCGAAGGCGGAATCGAAGAAGGCTCGCTGAAGCAGGTGACTCGACCCCACCCAACCCCAACGTGAATTGGCCACAAAGGCGACCGCGCCGGCATCGGGCAAGGCTAAAGTCGTGACCACGATATTGGGCGTCGGTTCTGGATAATCAAAGTCAAAAGCGCCGTTGTCGCAGGACAGTGAGTAGTAGAGCGAAGTGCGTCCGTTAGGCGCGAGATGACTGATGACGCCGTTTGCGGACGAGGTCGTGTCGGTGGTGAACCGTGTCTTGGGGAATTTGTTATATACCGAGGTGCGCACCTCGAAGAGCGTCCCGGATCCGTGAGCGATTATATTGACGATGCCATAACCCTCCGCTAACACCGCTTCCAGTTCGCAGGGGACTACATTGTGTGGGTCGGGATCGTCGCCGCGATTCAGTTCGACGCCATTGGCAGTATCAATGTCGAAATGATCTGGGTAGGCCAGAGCGATGCGGGCATGCTGACCGCCGCCTGAGTAATCACGCATCTGATCGGATGAGAAGAAGAATGCTTTCGACAGATAACTGCGATCATCGCCTCCCGGTTCGGTCTCGTAGGCGATAAGCTTATCGACATAGGCGTCGAACTGCTCGACACTGTTAAACGGCAGCCTCCCGACCCAAAGCTCCGGGATCAGGTCGGCCTGATCGTCGGTACGCTCGCCCCAGACGTTGTCGTTGTCCTGATCCCATTCTCCGGTTAGATCGGCAAAGTAGAGATCGCACACCTGCTGCACACCGAGATTCGGCATCGTGTCGACTGCCCGATGATAAGCGTAGCGGATCGGAAGGATCGTATGGTCGCCAGCCATCAATACAAACCGACCGCCATCGAGGTAGAACTGAACAAGGTAGTTGCGCAACTTTTCGGCGTCATCGCGGCCGGTCTGCGGTGATAGTACGTCACCAATAAACCTCACCTCAGATCGATATCCGGTGCTGTTCTTGTAAACGGCCAGACGTTGCAGGGGCGTGGCCAACTCCGGTGCGGTGATGATGACGTAGTCGATGGGTGCGTCGCCACCGGATAGCGTGGCCATGGGTGATTCCTGCGAACGGAACTCGACGCCGGGCAGTTCCGTCAGCAGCCGTTCGGAGGCCAGGATTTCCTGGCCGATTCTGATGGTGATGGCTTTGTTGAGTTGTGCTGTACCTTCGGCCCCAACCGACACCGGGAAAACCACCAGGTTGACATAGCGGTCCTGATCGATCTGAATGACGTCAGCAACCTCGACCGCCTTCCTGCCGAACTCGTTTTCCGCGAAGGTGCTCGCCAGATTCACACCGCCGACCTGAATCTTACCAGTCGGGATGTCATGTTCCAGGGCTTTTCCGCTCAGAGATCCCAGCGGTTCGGAGTCGGTGACTTCATAGCTTACCGATTCCACCGATTCGCCCATGCCAAGCGCAACATAGTACGTTCGGCTCGGAAGGGTCAAAGCCAAACCAACAGAAGTAGCCTCAAATCCCCTGTATTCAATCTGTTCGGTAGCGGCATCAAACTCAATCTCATCGGTGTCGAATTCCAACGTTGCCGTGCCGGACAAAGCCGATCCGGCCAGGATCATTAGGGTTGCCAATAGGAGGATGTGTAGTTTCATATTCGTGCTCGCTCGTTTCATCCTGAACCTGCCACAAATAGTGCAAGAGACCGACCCTCTCCGAAGCCCGACCTCTGAAAACCTCTCGAATGCGCGCAATTTGCTGTTAATCAGCCGGTTCGGGGCAATAGATAAGGGAACGGAGGAGGATCGGGAGGGCGATATAGGTCGCTCTTTATAGTGGCGAACCCCCAACATTTGAAGGATTTAGCCCGAATTCCTGGCTTTTCAGACGTACCGGTCTTTGTCTGAAGCTTTGTTCACAACACCGGCTTAACGTCTTTGTGAAAAGTGATATTCCTTACTCTTTGAGTAGCTGGAAGTTAAGGAGACCTGTTTTTTCAATCTGGCGAAAAAATCGCTTGACTTCCAGTGGGAAGAATATGTAGAATAAGGATAATTAGAGCGGAAAATGGCGGAAAGTGGAGGAAACCGGTGACTGGTTTCGTCGGTCGCTACCAAACGACGATGGATGACAAAGGGCGTTTCGCCCTGCCGGCCAGGCTGAGAGCAGTGAACGGGCCGGACGGCACGCCACTGCTGAAGGGTACCCTGGTTCTGACGAAGGGGTTGGAAGGCTGTCTGAGTCTTTACCCTGAGGCTGAGTGGACAGAGGTCCAGCGTCGCTTTTCTTCCCTCAATTTTACGCAGAAGGATTTTCGCTTTTTCAGTCGGCGGTTCTATTCATCCGCCGGCGCCGTGAAACCCGATCGCAGCGGCCGTATCCTGGTACCTTCGCACCTGGTCAAGGAAGCGCGGTTGTCCAAAGAACTGTTGGTGATCGGTGTCAATCGGTGGCTGGAGATTTGGGATCCGCAAAGGTATGAATACTATCTCGAGCAGTTCGCAGGGAGTTACGAGGAAGTAGCCGAGCGACTGTTTTCCGTCCATGATCCCGGACGCGAACGAGAGTAGTCACCGACCGGTGCTGGTCGCCGAGGTAGTTGCCATGCTGGTGACTAATCCTGATGGCGCCTATCTCGATCTCACCGCTGGTGCCGGCGGCCACATGAAGGCATTGGCCTCGAAGCTGGGCACGGCGGCCCGACTGTACGGTCTCGACCGGGATCCTGAGGCGGTCGATCGGACCAGACGAAATCTCGGTGACTGCCGGCCAGTCCGTGATGTTGTACACGCCGCATACGGCGACTTGAAAACCGTAGTCGGCCAATTCGAGGATAAGAAGTTTGACGGTATTCTGCTCGATCTGGGACTCTCATCAGATCAACTGGCAGATGCCGAGCGCGGGTTTTCATTCAGTCTGGAGGGACCTCTGGACATGCGGTTCGACCCGGAGTCCGGCGGGCCGACCGCGGCGGAACTGCTAAACTCGCTGAGCAAGAAGGACCTCACCGCCATCTTTCGCGATTTCGGTGAGGAGAGGCAGGCGGCCCGAGTGGCTGCAGCGATTGTCAGGGAAAGACAACAGAGAATGTTCACCGCCAGCGCCGACCTCACCACCATCGTCTCCCAACTGGCACCTCCGAATTATCGCAACAAAGCTCTAGCCCGCTGTTTTCAGGCGTTGCGTATCGCTGTTAATGAGGAGTTGGCCCAACTCTCGAAGCTCCTTCCTATGGCGCCGGATTACCTCAATACCGGCGGTCGCATGGCCGTAATTGCCTACCATTCGCTGGAGGACCGCATCGTCAAGCGCTTCTTTCAGCAGGCCGCCAAAGGGTGCATCTGTCCTCCTCGATTCCCGGTCTGTGTGTGTGGCCGGGTTCCCCAGATGCAAATCATCACTCGCAAACCGGTAATGCCTGCTGCTGAAGAGATAGCATCCAACCCCCGCTCCCGGTCGGCCCGACTTCGTGTTGCCGAGAGGCTGCCGGCATGAGGAAGACGGTGCGCAGGTTCAAAGAGACGGTGGAAATCCGCTCCTCTGTAATCAATCGTCTGAGGTCGCATCGCTATTTCCCGATCGCCGTACTGGTCACGGTGTTCCTCATGGCCAGCGTCATCCATGTCTGGCAAAGGGTGCATGTCCTGGAGACGGTCAAACAGGTTTCACACCTGCGCGCCGAGAATGAGCAACTGGTCGATGCCACCTCGAAGTTGAATGCCCGTCTGGCCTCGCTGTCGGCCGCCGGACGGATCGAGAAGTATGCCATGGATTCGCTTGGGTTACAGCCGGTGGCGGCGGATCAGATCTACACGCTGATCGGACGGGAAGAGAAACCCCCGGAGCCTGACGAGTTGGCTACGATGTTCAGAGCTATCGAACGCGTTACCCGGTATGTGCCGGTGGTAACGGAGAATCGCGCCAGCGCCGGTGATCTGCGTCAACTGAGACCGGCCAGCCTGAACGGCGAGGAGGGGGATCGGTGATTCTGACCAGGCAGCAGCGTCTGCGTCTTGGAATTCTGCTGGCGATGGTCTGCCTGTTTTTTGCTGTGGCAACGGCTCGTCTGGTTCATCTGCAAGTTTTCAAACATTCCCAATACTGCGAGATTGTCAAGAACCAGTCGGAGGGGACAATCGACATTCCGGCCGATCGCGGGTTAGTGTATGATCGAAACGGTCAGATAGTTGCCGATAATATCGTGGTCTCGTCGTTGTATGCCTACCCGGCTAATAAGGGCGAACTCAAGGCAGTAGGGAAATATCTCGAGCAGTTTTTCGATCTCAAGGTCGGTTCAGCAACCCGAAAGTATGGACTTGCATCGCGGCGTTTTCGTTGGATCAAGCGACAGCTTGATGATGCCGCTGCCGTCCGGATTGAACAGACGGCCCCAAGCGGTCTCTACCTGCGTCGTTCCGCTCACCGCTCCTATCCCTTCGGGCTGATCGGCAAACAGATTCTGGGTTTTACAGATGTTGATAACAGCGGCCAGTCCGGCTTGGAGTTTGCATTCGACTCAACGCTAGCCGGGCGCAAGGGGCTGGCTGATATTCGCCGTGATGGCTTGCGCAACACTTTCCGTGTCAATGAGAAGGCGTTGGTGAAACCTTCGCCGGGCCGTTCGCTCGTGCTGACCGTCGACTGGCGTTTACAGGAGATAGCTGAGGACGAATTGCGGGCGGCAGTCTCTGAATTTAACGCCAAGGGCGGGATGGTCGTGATGCTTGACTGCAACAACGGCGACATCCTGACCATGGCCCACTATGATCCCAGCGAATCATCCCCGGACAAACCGACCAAACTGCGTGTTATCGCTGACCAGTTCGAGCCGGGAAGCGTCTTCAAGGCGTTTACGGCGGCCGGACTGCTGGATGCCGGTTTGATCAACTTTGAAGATTCGGTCTACTGTGAGGAAGGGGTCTGGAAACTGGGTCGGCGTCGCCTTCGCGATGACAAGAAACACGGATGGCTCTCTTTCCGGGAGGTCGTGGAACTCTCCAGCAATATCGGCATGGGCAAGTACGCCGTACAACTGGGCGGCGACGAGTTGTACAATACGGCGCGCCGATTCGGGATGGGAGAAAAGCTTCGCATCGGTCTGCCAGGTGAGACCCGAGGCCGTCTGGTAACGCCCGAACGATGGTCCGACTACACGATCTCGGCGCTGGCTATGGGTCATGCCGTGGCTGTCAACGCCCTGCAGATGGCCACCGGTTTCGCAGCTATCGCCAATGGTGGCGAGCTGTTGCGACCGCATTTGATTCTCGGCAGTGTCGACGAGGATGGTTACATTGCCGACCGTTGCGACCGTGAACCTATCGGACGTGTGGCCAGCCGAATAACCTGTGACACGCTGCTGTCACTCATGAAGGGAGTGGTCGAGGTCGGTACCGCCACGCCGGTGAAATCTGATGTAGTATGCATCGGCGGCAAGACCGGCACCGCCGAAATCCCCGATCATGAGAATCGTTGCTACTTCAAGAACAAATTCATCGGCAGTTTCGCAGGCTTCTTCCCGTGCGACCAGCCGCTCATCGCAGGGATGGTATTGCTGGTCGAACCACATCCGGTGCACTACGGTGGATGGACCGCGGGACCGACCTTCCGCCGAATCGCCGAGCGGTATGCCCGCCTCAATCCGGACTTCTTTACCCCCTCTGAGAGGATACTGATGGCGAAGAGCGACGAACTGGAATCCACTGTCGAGGTTCCTGATCTGGTCGGTCGCCATATCGGCGCGGCACGCCTCCGGGCCGAGGAACACGATCTGGCGCTCCGGTGCAGTGACACGAGTGGTTTTGTCGTGTGGCAATTCCCGGCGGCGGATCGCATGGCCGTCAAGAACGACGACATCCTGGTATCGGTAGCGTCACCTGGCGACGACCAGCCTCGTATTGCCGACCTGACCGGATTGTCAATCCGTGAGGTTTCCGCCTACCTGGATTTTCTCCGCGTAGAGTTCACTATCGAGGGCCGTGGTCGCGTGGTCAAACAGTCCATGCCACCCGGCGAAACAATCAGCGGCGACAAGATATGTCGGCTGACCTGCAAACCGACTTAGGAGTGGGGAGGTTAACATCAAGCTAAGCGAACTGTTGACAGGACACTCACAAGCCGAACTGACCGGTAGCGGCGACGTCGAGATCGAGGGTATCGAATACGACTCGCGCCAGGTGAGACCGAACAGTTTATTTGTCGCTATCAAGGGTTATGAGCGCGACGGCTTCGAGTTTGTGCCTCAGGCGGTTGAGCGGGGCGCGGTGGCCGTCGTGAGTGAACATGACGAATGCAGCCTCGTTGAGAACCACGTCAAGGTGGCCGACACCCGCCAGGCGCTGGCTGATCTCGCAGCAAAATTTTACGACTACCCGGGGCGCAAACTCAAAATCTGTGGCGTCACCGGCACCAACGGCAAGACCACGGTCTGTTACCTGATCAAAAGCATAATGGAAGCGCGCAGTAAGAAGGTCGGCCTGGTGACTTCTATGGTCTACGATTCCGGCAAAGAGACCTTCCCCGCCGAGCGCACGACGCCGGAGTCACTCGATTTGCAGCGCCTGCTCTATCTCATGAAGAAGAACCACTGCGTCAATGCCGTTGTCGAAGTGTCATCGCACGCTTTGGCCTTGCACCGGGTAGACAACGTCGATTTTCGGGAGGCTGTTTTCACGAACATTACGCGCGATCATCTCGATTTCCATCAGACTATGGAGGACTACCTTCAGACCAAGAAGCAACTCCTCAAGCGGCTGGAAGGTCCACTCAGCTACGCCGTCATTAACATCGATGTGCCGGAGTTTCGATCCTTCCTCAGTGACATCACATCATCGTACCTGTCTTATTCGCTGGAGGATACCTCGGCCGATGTCTACTGCAGCAGCTTCGACCTGAAGAGTGCTCAGACCGTGTTTGATCTCAAGACACCGATGGGTGCTCACACCGTGACCTTCCCGCTGCCGGGGCGGTTCAATCTTATCAACGCTCTGGCTGCTGCTGCTGCCGGTTTGGCCGCCGGCGTCGATATCGATAACGTCGTCCGCGGATTGGAGACGGCTCAGCCGGTGCCGGGTCGTTTCAACTACGTTGAGTGCGGGCAACCGTTCGCTGTTTACGTCGACTACGCCCACACCCCCGACGCCATCGAACGCTTGTGCGAAACGGCGCGCGAATTGTCACAGGGAAAGCTGCTTGTGCTGTTCGGGTGCGGGGGTGACCGCGACAAAGGAAAGCGGCCCCTGATGGGCAAGGCAGCGACGACCGGGTCCGATTACTGTGTGGTGACGTCAGACAATCCACGCAGCGAAGAACCCGATGCCATCATCGAGGATATCAAGCCCGGTCTGGAAGGTGATCAGTACGATATCATCGGCGATAGAAGCACCGCCATTGAAGCCGTTCTGAAGAAGGCTGAACCCGGCGATGTTGTCCTGCTGGCCGGCAAGGGTGCGGAGAATTACCAGGAAATCAAAGGTGTCAGACACGAGTTCGATGACACCAACGAAGCGAAGCGAGTGTTGACCGAACTTGGCTATACCGGACTGGTGAGTGACAAAGGGAATTGATAACATTGCGTTTCAGTAAACTGGCAGCCGTCACCGGCGGCACCGTGTACAACACGGACAACGTCGAACAGAGCTTCATCGGCGTGGCTATCGACAGCCGGGCAGTAAAGGAGAAGCAACTGTTCGTGGCTATCCGTGGCGAGGTCAATGATGGACATGATTTCATCGCCGCTGCCATCGCCGCCGGAGCCTCCGGGATAATCGCAGAGTACGCCTGGCCGGGTCTGGAGCATGTTCGCGGCGAGGTGCCGGTGATCGCCGTACCCAACAGTCATGAAGCGATGCTCACCCTTGCGGCGGCCTATCGTGATAGTCTCACCGCTCGCATGGTCGGCATCACCGGTTCCAACGGCAAAACGACGACCAAGGAACTGACCTACCATCTCCTGAACGCTGTGACAACAGACGTGTACCGATCTCCGGGCAATCTCAACAACCTCTTTGGGGTGCCCCTCTCTCTCTTTGCCGTCCCGCAAAAGGCAACGGTTGCCGTGATGGAACTCGGTATTTCAACCGAACTGGAGATGCCGAAACTGGCTCAGATCGTTCGCCCCGACCTGGTTGCGATCACCAACGTGGGACCATCGCACTTGCAGTTCCTCGATTCGATCGAATCGGTTGCCCGCGCCAAACTGGAATTGGTGCGTACAGCAGACGCCGAAATCCCGGTAATTATAAACGGTGACGACCCGATTCTGGTCGAGCAGACGAGAGCGATACGCCGTGACTTCATTACCTTTGCTCTCGACCACGAGGCTGATTTCACGGTCGACGCTATGGACCCGCAGGGCGTTGATGGTACCATAGTGACAATCGATGGTCACTCGTTCAAGCTGCCTCTGCCGGGTCGACATCAAGCCAGCAACTTGCTGGCGGCGCACGCGATTGTCCGAACACTCGGATACAAATTCGACGACGTGGCTACCGAGAGCATCCCTCTCGCAACGGCGCCGATGCGTGGTCAGGTAGTCAAACATGGCGGGGTGACTTTTGTGGCCGACTGTTACAACGCCAATCCGGAATCGGTCAAAGCGGGTTTGCAGACCTTCTTTGCTCTGCCGGTCTCCGGTCGACGGATTGTTGTGCTGGGTGACATGCTCGAGTTGGGACAGAATGCAGGCGAGTACCACCGTGAGGTCGGACGGCTGCTTTCTACCTATAACTTCGATTTGGCCGTAATGGTAGGATCACTTGCACGTCAGATCAACGATGAGTTGTCGGCAGCCGGGAAGGATAGAAGGTCGTGTCGTCATTTTGAAGACGCCGCATCCTGCGCCGCGGAGTTGTCCCGATACTTCAGAGACGACGATCTCGTCTACGTCAAAGCATCGCGTGGTGTCGGCCTTGAGGCCGTGATCGACGCCGTCGCCAGGAGTGAGGGTGACGCCTGATGCTGTATCACCTCCTGTATCCCCTCAGCGAATATGTCTCCGGCCTGAATGTTTTTCGCTATATCACGTTCCGGACGGCCGGTGCTACCGTCACCGCCATCTTTATCTGTCTTATTCTCGGACCGTTTTTCATCCGGTTACTCCGGAAATATCAGGTGGCTGAGACGATTCGTGAAGAGATGCCTGAGCGTCACCGGAAGAAAGCGGGCACTCCGACCATGGGCGGGTTGATTATCCTGGCCGGTATCATTATTCCCACTCTCCTCTGGGCGGACCTGACCAACTACTATACGCAGATGGTGCTCCTGGTAACCATCTGGCTGGGCGCGCTCGGTTTTATGGACGACTACCTCAAAGCTATCAAACGCCAGCCAAAAGGACTGGTAGCTCGCAAGAAGATGATCGGTCAGTTGCTTCTGGGTGCTATCTTCGCAGCCGCGTTGTTCTGGCTGGCGCCCGAGAAAATCTACGACGGCACGACCGGAATTCCGTTCCTCAAGAACTACGTGCTCACACTCGGGGTATTCTACGCGCCTTTCATCGTGCTCGTGATAACAGGCTCCTCCAATGCCGTCAATCTTACCGATGGCCTTGACGGTCTCGCCATCGGGTTGTCCGGTCTGTGCTTCATGGCCTTTGCCGGCATCGCCTACGTCACCGGCCGCGTCGATTTCTCGGAATATCTGGCCATCGAGTACCTGCCCGGCAGCGGTGAACTGGCTGTCTTCTGCGGAGCGGCTATCGGTTCGGCGCTCGGTTTTCTCTGGTTCAATTCACACCCCGCCGAGGTGTTCATGGGTGACACCGGGTCGCTGGCGCTCGGCGGCGCCCTGGGTGCAATCGCTATTCTGCTCAAGAAAGAACTGTTGCTGGTGATCGTTGGCGGCGTGTTCGTCATGGTTGCTTTGTCCGTGATTATACAGGTTCTGTCATATCGCTACCGTGGCGGCAAACGAGTGTTCAAGATGGCGCCGATACATCACCACTTCGAACTGTGCGGCTGGTCGGAATCCAAGATTGTAGTTCGCTTCTGGATCCTTGGCGCTCTCTGCGTCCTCTTAACCCTGGCGACCTTGAAAGTGCGATGAGAAAACAATGACTGTTCAGGAACGCATAAGCGAACGGGCCATCGGTGTCATAGGGATGGGTCGCTCCGGCCTTTCCTCGGCCTCATTGGCGGCGGCTTTTGGCGGCGTGCCGTTTGTCTCCGACGCGGCGCCGGCCGATAGGTTGGCCGAGGCTATTGCTCAACTCAAGCAGGAGGGCATCGCCTGCGAAACCGACCGACATACCGATCGTCTGCTGAAGTCGGATTACATCATAGTCTCGCCCGGCGTGCCGCCGGAGATCGACATTCTGAAGAAAGCAGAAGCCAGAGGGATACCTGTCTTTTCTGAAATCGAGTTTGCCTCCTGGGTTTGTCGCGGGAAAATCATCGGTGTCACCGGTTCCAACGGCAAGACCACCACCACCACCCTGATAGGTGAGATACTTTCCGCCGCGGGTCTCGATACATTCGTCTGCGGCAACATCGGACTACCGTTTGCGCAGGTGGCGGACAAGATCGGCCAATCCGCAGTGGCTGTTGTTGAAGTGTCGACCTTCCAGTTGGAGCGGATCGCCGACTTCGCACCGCGCGTGGCCATGATCCTGAATCTGTCGCCGGATCATCTCGACCGCCACGGCAGCTTCGAAGCGTACAAGAATCTCAAGTACCGCATCACTGAGAATCAGAAACGAGATGACTATCTCATCCTGAACGCTCAGGACAAGGAAATCATGGGCGACAACGTCATGACTGTCGCCGACAAACTGTACTTCACTACCGAGGGCGAGGTTGAACACGGCGCCTTTGTTAAGCAGGGAGATCTCTGCATAGCGCAAGGCGGTCGGGGACTGCGAATAGTTTCTGCCCGGGATATTCGCATCCCCGGTCCGCATAATCTGCAGAACGCAGCAGCGGCCGTGACGGCGGCAACTTTGTTCGACGTCGATCCGGCAATCATGGCGCGCGTGCTGAAGACGTTCCCGGGTGTAGAGCACCGCCTGGAATCCGTTGCGCGCGTGGCCGGGATCGATTTTGTCAATGATTCGAAAGCGACCAATGTCGACGCCGTCTGTTACGCCTTGCGTTCGATCAATACCCGCATCCATCTCATCGCCGGTGGACGCGACAAGGGAGCCTCTTACCAGCCGCTGTCGGAATACGGGCGGGGCCGGATAGCTTCAATCGTCCTGATCGGTGAAGCCCAGGAGAAAATGTACGACAGTCTGGGACGACACTTCCCGACCCAGTTTGCAGATTCACTTGAGGAAGCGGTCAAGGTCAGCTTCGCGCAGGCACGACCGGGCGACACGGTGCTGTTGTCACCAGCCTGCGCCAGTTTCGATATGTTCGACAACTTCGAACAGCGCGGGAAATCGTTCAAGGCGGCGGTGGCTGACCTCAAGCGCGACAGGAAAGAAAATGAAACGACCGTTGACTAAAAGCACTGTCGACGAAGGATTGCTGCTGGCCTATTTGGCGCTGATGGTTATCGGTCTGGTTATGATCTACTCGACGTCATCGATACTGGCCGAAGGACGCTTCGGTTCACACTTGTTGTTCCTGCGGCAGCAGTGCCTGTGGGCGTTGCTGTCACTGGCTGCGGTATTCGTAATCAGCAAACTGGACCTTAGCCGCTTGGCCATCTACTCGGTTCCGGCCGTGCTGGTAAGTATGGTGCTGTTGGCGCTGGCGTTTCTCGGCCCGGCCCGCAATGAAGCACACCGCTGGATTGCTCTGGGTCCGTTCTCCGGTCAGCCATCCGAGATATTCCGCTTCGTTCTTGTTTTCTTTCTGGCCTTCTCATTGTCGAACCCACGTCGCGACCTCACTGACCTGCGCCAACTGTTGTGGCCATACCTCCCGCTGACAGGAGTCGGGTTGCTGCTGGTGCTTCTCGAACCCGATCTCGGCAGCACAATCGTAATATCCATCACTGTTGTGGGCATATTCTTTTTGGCCGGGGCGCGCATCAAGCATCTGCTCGGCGCGGCGGCGCCGATGGTCGCTATGGCTTTGCTGGTCGTATTCGGCCTGGGCTACAAGAAAGCTCGCATCATGGACTTCATGGCTGCCGTGGCCGATCCTCTGCAGGGGAGCTATCAGGCCAAGCAGGCGGCTTTGACGCTGGGCGCCGGCGGCTGGCTCGGCGTCGGTCTCGGCGAGGGTCATCAAAAACTGTTCTTTCTGCCTTATCCGCATACCGATTTCATCTTCGCAGCGACTGGTGAAGAGATAGGTCTGCTGGGCCTCATGGTAATTCTGACGCTGCTGTTCTACCTGCTTTGGCGGGGGCTCAGGATATCGTTCGCGCAGCCGGATAAGTTCGGTTACCTCCTGGCCGGTGGCATGACCCTGTCGCTCTTTGTCAACATCGCCGTCAACATCGGAGTGGTGACATCGTTGCTGCCGGTGACCGGATTGCCGTTGCCGTTCATCTCTTATGGGGGGTCGTCGCTTCTCATGTCAAGTGCGGCGGTCGGCGTGCTCCTGAACCTTTCGCGAAGGACGGTGCCGCGATGACCCGCTACAAGATACTCTTTGCCGGGGGTGGAACCGGTGGGCATCTCTATCCGGCGGTCGCAATCGCCGATCGCATGTCGCAACTGCTGGAGGGACGCGGCGAAGTCGATATCAGGTTCGTCGGTACCAAACGTGGTCTGGAATATCGCATTCGTGACACTCTGGGATATCCATTGCATCTGATTAACATGCGCGGGCTGGTTCGTTCGTTCACACCCAGGAACCTGCTGTTGCCGTTCGTGGTGGTGGGCGCATTGTTCAAAGCTCGGCTGCTGCTCGGTCGGTTTGCTCCCAATATCGTGGTGGGTACCGGGGGCTATGTATCATGGCCGGTGCTGCGAATGGCTCGGGCGCGGAAGATCCCAACCGTCCTGCAGGAACAGAACTCCTACCCCGGCATCGCTACCCGACAGTCGGCGCGCCATGCCCGCAGGATATATCTTGGTTTCAAGCGCGCTGCCGACTATTTGGATACCTCGGCCGAGCTTCTTGTCACCGGTAACCCGGTGCGCTCTTCAGTTCTTGGCGGCGACCGAGGCAAGGCGTTGGAATCATTCGGACTCGATCCCAACAAGCGCACGATTCTGGTGCTGGGTGGCTCTCAGGGAGCGCGGGCGATAAACCAGGCAGTACTACAAAGTCTCAAGAATAAATCTCTGACCGACAAGTATCAACTTCTGTGGCAAACGGGGAAGAGGGATTACAAGGATGTGACCGTTGACGCGGGCGATAAGGCTTCGTGTTGCTCCCTTTTCCCGTTTGCTGATAAAATGAATCTGGTCTACGCGGCTGCCGACGTTGCCGTGGCGCGGGCCGGGGCGTTGACCCTGGCCGAACTGACAGCCACCGGTATCCCCTCGATACTGGTGCCGTATCCACACGCGGCCGAAGATCACCAGCGCAAGAACGCTCTGGAGTTTGCCCAGAGGGGGTTGGCCGTGGTGATTGATCCGGACGATCTGGACCGAACCGATCTGATCGGCACTGCCGTCGAACTGTTCGAGTCGGATCGATATGCCGCCATGAAAGCGTCGGTGGTCGCGGCGACCAGTGAGAAGAAGCCGGCTGTGGATGTCATCGCCGAGGACATCATCAAGCTGATTGAAGAAACTCGTGGAGGTGACCGGGTGTGACGACCTCCACGGTCACGAAAGAAACCAAAGCCTTCCGGTGTCGAGGAACCATGTTCGGTAAGTTCAAGAAACTGTATTTCGTAGGTATCGGCGGCGCCGGCATGTCCGGTATCGCCGAGTTGCTGCACAACCTTGGTTTTAGGATCAGAGGCTCCGATCTCACGCCGAGCAGCGTCACCGAATACCTGGAGTCGCTCGGTGTGGCAGTCTACGAAGAGCATTCGGCTGATAATCTGCAGGACGCCGACCTGGTCGTGATCTCCTCAGCCGTAGGTGACGACAACCCCGAGGTGGCAGCCGCGCGAAGCCGAGGTATCCCGGTCATCAAGCGAGCGGAGATGCTTGGTGAATTGATGCGGCTCAAGCAATCCATCGGTGTCTCCGGCACCCACGGCAAAACAACGACCACGTCCATGATAGGTCGCGTCCTGCAACTGGCCGGATACGACCCAACCATAATCGTGGGCGGCATCGTCGCCGGGCTCGGCAGCGGCGCTGCATTGGGCAGTGGCGATTACCTGGTGGCCGAAGCGGATGAGTACGACCGTTCGTTCCTGGTCATGTATCCCACCATAGCCGTAGTCACCAATATCGAGGCCGATCACATGGACTGCTACGACGGGATGGATGACCTCCTGGCGTCGTTTGTGACCTACATGAACCGTGTGCCGTTTTATGGTTCAGCAATCATCTCGGCTGATGACGCCAACCTGGCCGCCGTGCGTTCGCGGATCACCCGGCCGGTGGTATCCTTTGGCTTCGATGCTGCCGCCGACTATCGAGCGGTGGATATCGAACTGCTGCCGGGACGGTCGGTATTCAGCGTTTACCATGGGACGGAGCAGTTGGGTAGAGTGAGCATCGGAGTTCCCGGGCGTCACAATGTCGCCAACGCCATGGCCGCTGTCGCCGCCTGTCGAGAGATTGAGGTGCCAATGGCGGCCATCACCGAGGGTCTGGCATCTTTCGGCGGCGTAGCGCGTCGGTTCGAGATCGTCGGCGAAGTCAACGATATCCTCTTAGTGGATGACTACGCTCACCATCCCACCGAGATCACCGCCACCCTCACCACGGCTAAAGAGACCTACGGTCGAAGAGTGATCGTCGTATACCAACCTCATCTGTACAGTCGCACCCAGCAGTATGCCGGACAATTCGCCGAGGCTCTGGCGATTGCCGACGAATGCCTGCTGGTAGATATCTATCCGGCCCGCGAGAAGCCGATCCCTGGTGTCACTTCCGAGTTGATCGCGCGGCAGGCCGAAAAGCTCGGCGGTGGAAAGTTTACTTGTATTGGACCGCGCGCGAAGGTAGCAGCGGCGGTCACCGGGATCGCCCGAAGTGGTGATCTGGTCATCATTATGGGCGCCGGATCAATCACTCTCGTCCGTAGCGAATTGATGGAAGCACTAGAAAAACTATGATGCGGATGTCCACAAAAGTGAAACTTGGTCTCGTTGCCGCTTCCATTATCGGCGTGGCCCTCACAGTGATTGTGAATTACACTGCGGCCTGCCGTCTGCGCGAAGTGACACTGGATGATATTCCGGTCAAAGACTGGCCGCAACGATTCGCGATGCTGGATACAAAACAGGGTCCCGGTCAGTCGCTGGACAGTCTGGCTATGCGGATGCTGGCCGACAGCGGTGTTTACAAAGTCGATCTGTCCTGGTCGTTGCCTCACCGTCTGGAGATCAGCACCAATCGCTTCACACCGGAGTGCTTCCTGCTGGACAATCGGACCGGGCGGCTGTTCGGCGTTGAGGATCATGGTCGGGTGGTGCCCCTTGTCACCCCGGTGGAGAATTGGGAACGTCCGGTGCTGACCGGCCTGACCGCAGGCAAAATGTTTGAGCGCTGTGCTGACACCAGAGTCGAAGTTGTTGTTCAGCAGCTACGCCGCACCAGAGATGACCACCGCGATCTCTATAGACTGATCGAGGAAATCGACTTTACCGATCAGTTCGGACTGTCCGTGACCGTAGGCGGCATACCTTACCACCTGAAACTGCGGGCGGAGACATTGCCTGAAGACCTGGATCGATTCGTACAGTTCATAACCCGCTACGGAGTTGATCTGAACGAGACGCGGGTGCTGGATCTTCGCTTTGACAAGATGGTCGTTTGTGTACGGGGGGAAAGCTGAGATGGCGGGCGAGAACTTGAGAGCGGCGCTTGATATCGGCACCACCAAGATCGTAGCCCTGGTTGGCGAGGCCGACGACGAGGGACGGATATACGTTGTCGGACACGGAGAATCGGCTGCCGACGGTTTACGGCGTGGTGTCGTGGTTGACATGGAAAAAACCGTGCGTTCTATTACCACCGCCGTCAAAGACGCTCAGATGACCTCCGGTACTGAGATCGACCGCATCACTGTCGGCATCGCCGGTGAGCACATCCGCTCCATCAACAGTCATGGCGTGATTGCCGTTGGTCGTTCCGACAATGAAATCACGCGGGCCGATGTCAAGCGCGCTATTGAGGCCGCCCGAACTGTAGCTATACCGGTCGACCGCGAAATCATTCATGTCATCCCGCAGACTTTTTCGGTCGATGATCAGTCCGGCATCAAGGATCCGGTCGGCATGACCGGAGTCAGACTGGAAGTCGAGGCGCACATCGTTACCGCTTCGATAACAACCGCCCGGAACATCTACCGGGCTCTGGAGCGGTGTCACCTCGGCGTCGATCGCATGGTCCTCGAGTCATTGGCCCAGGCCGGCGCCTTGCTGACCGATGAGGAAACCGAGCAGGGAATAGTCATGCTCGATATCGGTGGTGACCATACCAATCTTTCGGTCTTCCACGAGGGCGCTGTCAGGCACACTTCGGTGATTCCCCTGGGCGGACGAAACGTCACCAATGACATCGCCATCGGACTGAGATGCTCAGTCGATCAGGCCGAGACGCTCAAGCTGTCATACGGCTCGGCGGTGGCGGCGATGGTCGATCCCGAGGAAATGCTCAGCATTCCCTCCGCTTCCGGACGGACGCCGAAGGAGATTTCCCGCAATGTCCTGGCTTCGATCATCGAACCGCGTATGGAGGAAATCCTCTCGCTGACTTTTCGAGAAGTCAAGAAGGCTGCCGTTACCGACATGCTGACCGGCGGCCTGGTATTGACCGGTGGTGGCGCCATGCTTGACGGCACGGTGGAACTGGCCGAGCAGATTTTCGATACCAGAGTCCGCGTCGGCGCCGTCGATCTGATCGAACATACGCCGGAAGAACTGGCCACCGGACGCTACGACACCGTCCACGGTCTGTTGACGCACAGCTTTCGTGAAGAAATCATGACCGAGAGCCGCTCCTCGGCGCGCGGCTGGATAAAGAGATTTGAAACCTGGATTACAAAACGCTTTTGAATAGCTCGTTCAAGGAGGAACAAGTCGTGGCAGAGACCAAGCACAAATTCAATTTCGCCGACGATTTTATCGGCTACGCCAACATCAAGGTAGTCGGCGTCGGCGGCGGTGGCGGTAACGCTGTCAACCGCATGATCCAGTCCGGTTTGAAGGGAGTTGAGTTCATCGCCATCAACACTGACTCCCAGGTCCTGGATCAAAACCTGGCCAACACCAAAATCCAGATCGGTCAGGAAGTCACCGGCGGTCTGGGGGCCGGCGCCGAACCGGCGGTGGGGCAGCGGGCCATGGAAGAAAACCGTAAACAGGTAGCCGAGGCTATCGGCAGTCCCAACATGGTTTTCATCACCGCTGGAATGGGTGGCGGTACCGGCACCGGCGGCGCCCCGGTACTGGCTGAGATCGCTAAAGCGGCCGGCGCTCTGACGGTGGCTATCGTAACCAGGCCGTTTCGCTTCGAAGGCAACAAACGTGCCCAGCGCGCCGACCAGGGATTGGCCGAACTTAAAGCTAAAGTCGACACCCTCATCACTATTCCCAATGAGCGGCTGCTCCAGATCGTCGACAAACGGACCAAACTCACCGAGGCTTTTGCCGTCGCCGACGAAATCCTGCACCAGGCGACCAAAGGGATATCCGATCTGATCACTATCCCGGGTTTGATCAACTGCGACTTTGCCGATGTGCGCACGGTTATGTCGGAGATGGGCAACGCTATCATGGGAACCGGCTTCGGTACGGGGGATGAGAAGGCAACTGAAGCGGCGCGCCAGGCGATCTCATCACCGCTACTTGAAGATGTCTCGATCGGCGGCGCCAAAGGCGTACTCATCAACGTCACCGGCGGTGACGATATGACCCTGTTCGACGTCAACACGGCTACCTCGCTGATCTACGAAGAAGCCGGCAGCGATGCCAATATCATCTTCGGAGCTGTGCTCGATTCCGAAATGGAAGATCAGATGCGGGTCACCGTAATCGCAACCGGCATCGGCGAACAGGAGGAATTTCGGCCCGTCAAAGAAGAGACGAAATCGGCGTCCCGCGCCTCCAGTCCCGGCCAACCGATATCACTCTTCCCGGACAATGCCGTGGTTCTGCCGCGAAAGAACCCTCCGGCTGCTCAGCCGATTGAAGCATCGACGACTCTGGCCGCCAGCCTGGCCGAGCCGGATCCAGTGCCGAATCTGAGCGATACGCCCAATCGAATGGGAGGCAATGGCAACGGCGGTCGCGTTCGGGTTCCGATGTTCTCCGAAGATGACCTGACCATCCCGGCCTACATAAGGAGACTGGATGAAAACTGCTAAGTGACCTGTCGCCCGCGCGACAGTTCAGTTTGAAAAGCAACATGGTCCGGCCGTAGGCCGGTCGGTCCATTTGATTCTTGGTTCCTCCACTTCAGCGTCGTCGGCCCTACCCAGCCGGCGGCGCTGGTTTTCTTTCCGCCATCTCTCCAATAAGAAAGCCCGATTTTCACGGTTCAGAATTTTCGGGTGCCGTCAGGCGACTCGCCTGACCGCCTCAAGATCGGAGCCGAGGATTACTTGGCAAAACCTGACATAAAGTAACGGCGCGCGAAGCGCGAAAAACAGGCTTGCCTGCGTCGGGCGGGGTCGCTCGACACCACCCCGTCAAGTGATGTGAGAGTGGCCGATCCTTCCCACAGACCATGGAGCAAATCCCCCACAATAGCCCGGTTTGAGATCCGGCTTTCCCGGCTGTGCATTCCAACCAACAATCAACCAACAACTTAACTATTCGTCGGCGCGGCATACATCCTGCTTCATTTTCTATCGAAGAAACAACGCCACTTTCGGCTTGTCTGAAAGGAGCACCTATGGGGCTCACCATTAATAACCTGGCATCAATGGATGTGGCCAGGAGCACAGCTAACAACTACGCCAGTCTTAGTCGGGCTATGGCGCGGTTATCGTCAGGTATGAAGATCAACAGCGCTTCCGATGATCCGGCTGGGTTGGTGATATCGGAGCGGTTTCGAGCGCAGATCGCTTCGCTCAATCAGGAGATTGAGAACACCACCCACCTGATCAACAAGTATGAGACTGGATCATCAACAGTGATGGAGATGAGGAGCCAGTTGACCGAGTTGCGCAGCCTCGCGGTTAGCGCGGCGAATGAGGGATTCAATGACGAAACATCCCAGGCGGCGCTTGACCGGGCGGCGGACAATATTGTCGACAACTTCAACCGCACAGCCGATGGTGCGGTTTACAATGGCACCAACCTGTTCGATGGATCCGAAGGTTCGCTGGCCAATGTAGCCAAGCTTGAAAATGTCGACTTGTCCAGCGCCGAAGCGGCCGAGGCATCGCTGGCACTGATCGACGAGAAGATCGCCGAACTGGACAGTGTGCAGATCGACCTCGGCGCGACACAGAAGAACGCTTTGGAATCGCGACGGTCGTCACTTCAGATCACTGCGCAGAATCTACAGGCGGCGGAGTCGCTCCTGCGTGACACCGATTACGCTATTGAAGTAGTCAACATGGTCAGGGAGATGATCCAGTTGGATGCTTCGGTAGCCTTACTGTCGCACACAAATATCGGAGCCAATTCGGTTCTGAAGCTGCTGAGTAGTCAGTAACGACAAAGAACCTCCCTCCCCTGGCCATTTTTACATGGCCACCAAACGACCGCTGGGTCTTGCCCGTCCCAGCGGTCACTTTTTTT
>JAUWMW010000006.1 GCA_030612965.1 bacterium | reverse complement strand
ACTGGCCGGGGAATGTTCGCGAACTGGAGAACATCATCGAGCGAGCCGTCGTGCTCACGCGTTCGGACCGTATCACCAGGGAAGACTTGACCGGGCTCACCATCAAGGGCGATTCGGGCGGAGCCCAGACGGTGATACCATTGTCCGACATGGAAAAACGTCACATCAAACACTGTCTCGACCAACTGGACTGGAATCTCGGACTCTCCGCCGAAAAACTGGGGATCCACCGCAATACTCTGCGGGCCAAGATCAAAGAATACAACCTCCAGAAAAGCTGACTACTTTTTGTGCGGGGCAAGGGGAACGCGCACAAATTTCGTGCGTGGTGGCGCTCCGGCAGCCTCAGTGCACATAGCTAACTCTCGGCCCCACAGACCGTTATGGCTGTTGGCACGCCGTTTGTATTAGTTGAAAGCGGAACTTGGAAGATTCGGGAAGGAGACAGACATGGAACTGATGAAAAGATCGATACTGGCACTGGTGCTGATGAGTTTGATGGTTGCCGGCTGTTGCGATGACGAAGTAATCGCCGTCTACGATCCGCCCCCACAGCCCCCGCAGGGTGTGTTTAGCATCACCGGCAACGATTCCGTTTTCATATACTGGACCGCACCCTACGAGGGTGACATTACGCACTTCGAGGTCTTTCGCTCCTTTTACGAGTTCACCGACTACGAGCTAATCGCGGTTGTCGAGGCTTGGCCGAATCCCGACCTGGACCTGATCTACTACGAACCGGGCTACATCGATGACAGCGTCACCAACGGCACCACGTATTTTTACGCCGTCACCTCGATTGACGAAGCCGGGCAGCAGTCCGAACTGTCGGCGGAGTCGGTGTTTGATACCCCGCGACCGGAAGGCCGGATGACCCTTTGGGACGATTCGGTCAACACCGCCGGCTCGGCTTTCGACTTCTCCGAAGGTGGCGTGGTGGCTTACGCCGACGCCGGGGCCGACGTCTGGTTGAACCGGTTCGACGGTGTCTTCTACATTGAAGTGATAAGCTATGTCGACGTGCTGATCCAGCCGATGGGTTTTTCCGCGAGCTTTGACGGCGTTGGCTGGGCGCCGTGGGCGCCGGATGAGGGCTGGTCTTGGACCGGTTGGGCGGAGATTGTCCCCGGCCACATCTACGTGATCGCCATCAAGGACGCTCACAACGACTGGAACTACGCCAAACTGCGCGTCCTGGCCGAAGGGGCCGACGCGGTGATGTTCCAGTGGGCATACCAAACCGATGAGAACAACCCCGAACTGGCGCCGCCGGTTATTGGCGACCCGGTTTCTAATAAGGCGCAAGCCAGTCGTTAGGGACTGTAAGATATTGATCTGAGGATCATTGAAAGGAAGGTGACTGAAATGTTACGCAGATATTCCAAGACAGTGGCGACGGCGACACTGATGTGTTTCGCGGTTGCCGGCATGGTGGTCGCTCAGGACCTCCAGCGCGACCATGACAACGACGGGAACTACCTCGATAATATCCGCATCGACCGTTACCTTGATGCGGAGGTGTGGACCAACCATCTCAACGGCGATTTCTTCGTCGGTGACAATGTGGTCATTAACTATCGCACCAACCGTGACGCCTTCGTGGCCATCTACTCGATCGACACCAGGGGACGGGTCAATCTGTTGTTCCCGACGGAACCTGGTCATGACGGTTTCGTTCGCGGTGGCGTGACCAATTATCTGCCGGGCCCCAACGACGATTATGATCTGGTTGTTTCCGGTCCGGAAGGTGTTGAGAATATCCAGATCATTGCCTCGCGGGAACGGTTTCCTATCCCGGAGTGGTATCCGGTGTCGGGCCTGATCTGTGATTGGGACGACCGTCATGAGTTCCTGGACCATCTCAATGGTCGTTACTTCGTTCGATACGGTGGACAGAGTTTTGCTTTCGATCGCACCGCGCTGTACGTTAACGAGTGGGAGCCGACCTACTATCGGCCGGTCTACTATCCTTACTATCCGTCGTGGACGGTGTGCGGCAATGTCTACTTCGACTATCCCTGGGGCGCCACAGTGTACATCAACGGCATCTACTGGGGTTGCACCCCGCTGTACATCCCGCGCATCTACGTGGGCTGGCACACGATTACCATTTACAACCACTGGGGTTACTGCTGGGAGCGCGATATCCACTTTTCACGCTATCACACAGTAGTGCTGAATCGCGACATCATTATTCCCCGTCCCGCCGTTCTCTCCAAGTACAAGGAAGTGCGCCGGGTTGGATATCGGGATCCGGTGAAGCACGGTTACCCGAAGTTCAAGGAGAAGCAGTCGGTCATGGCAAGAATGCCGGCTGTCAAGTCTAAGACCACTGTCGCCTCGGGCGCCAAGATGGACTACAAACCGAGCGTTAACAAGAAGTACCTTCGCGGCAATGCCAAATTAGTGGCCACCGAGCGTGGGTATGAAACAGCCGGCGCATTTATAGGCAAGAGTAAACGCGGCGCTCGCCCGAGCACAAAGACACTCGGTACGCCCGGCAAGAGCGGTGGCGGCAGCGGCGTCAAGTCGCCCCGGTCATCGGATGGCAATTACGACCCAGGGAGCCGCAAGTCCGATTATGGCCGTGTAGGCTCCGGTGGCTCCAGCGGCAAACCCACCTCGGGGACCAAAACAATCGATAGCCGCCCGGCTGACAAGCAGTCAAAGGGATACTATCAAAAGAAGTCCGGCTCCAAGACTCGCAAGAGCAGCACCGTACAGCCGAAGGTGCAACCCAAGCAAGACAGTGGCAGCAAGGGTTCCAAACCGGCGATCAAATCCAGGCCGTCCGGCAAGAGTGGCGATGCGAGAAAAACCGGGACTGTGAAGCCCGCCACCAGCAAGCCGAAGTCCAGTTCGGTCGGTACCAAGTCGACGACGACCAAGACCAGCGGCGGCAAAACCAAGAGTGGAGGTCGCAGGAAATGAGAACGGCTGGTGAAACTGTGAGGTCGGGTTGTGGCCTTGGTCTGGTCGAGGTCAGGACCCAGCCGACCGTCAGCCGGAGACAGAAATTCTCATTGACTTCGAGTTGCCGTTCGGTCATCTTAGTTGCGGAGAATATACGATGAAACGATTCATAGTCTTACTGGTAAGCATGGCCGTACTGGTGGCCTTCTGCGGCGACGTCATAGCCGTTAGCAAGAAAACCAAGAAGGACACCACTAAAACCAAGGTTATCAAGCAAGAGAAGCCCAAAGCGAAAAAGCCGGCTGCGCCGAAAACCGTCACAAAGGTGACCAAAGAGAAGAAGTACGACAACTTCATCGACAAAAACAACAACGGCATCGACGATCGCAAGGAAAAGCTGGTTCCCAAAGGGGCCGAACAGGACAAGACCAAGAAAACCAAGAAGACCGAGAAGAAGAAGTAGACCAGCAGCCTTTATGCATTGCAGCAGCTTGTAGGTCAGGTCCCTTGCGAGCCTGACGGAGAACAGCGCGAGGCGCGCTGTCAGGATCACAAGGATCCTGACCTACTGAACTAATCAAAACATCATTTATCCTCTCGTGCGCGGTGGACGTCCTCGTCTACCACGTTCACCCCGAAAAGTTGTCGGTGCACGGGGACGTACGCCGGCCACAAGTTCACAGCCTTTTCGCCAAATCAAAACACCATTTATCCTTGACTTAGCATCTCTTTGGAAGTACCTTGTTAGCAGTCTGACATGGTGGCTGCCATTGTGGCAGTCGGGTTCTGTTGGGATCGATAAGTATATGGCATTTGAGAACTTAAGTGAACGCGAGAAACAGGTTCTTTACAACCTGATAACTCATTACATCAGATCGGCCGATCCGGTTGGTTCGCGCGTTATCGCCAATCGGTTCCGGATGGGGTTGTCATCAGCCACCATCCGCAATACCCTTCAGGACCTTGAAGAATTGGGTCTGGTGGAGCAGCCGCATACTTCAGCGGGGCGCATTCCGACCGACCTGGGCTACCGCGTTTATGTCGACTATTTGCTCAAACCGGACCAGTTGACCCAGATGGAGAAAGAGGCCATCCGCGATGCTGTGCTCAGTGAAGGCCGGGGTATCGATGCGATTCTTGGTCAGACCTGCAAAGTACTCGGCGAGATCACACAGGAGTTGGGGGTTACGATTGCTCCTCGATTTGAGGAAGGGATTCTAAAACGACTCGAGTTGATCCCGATCTCCGATGAACGTATCATGGTCATAGTCGTGGTTCGGTCCGGTTTGGCCAAGACGGTGATCATTGAAATCGAGACGGCCATTTCGGAAAGCTCTCTGCGCGAGGTCGAGGCGGTGCTGAACGAACGTCTCACCGGTCTGTCGTTGGGCGAAATCCGTCGGACGATTACAGCCCGCCTGGCTGACGTCTCATCGGGTGGTCGGCTGGTTAAACTCCTGTTGGATTCCAAAGACAAAATCTGGACTGATATCGCCCCCGATGGGATTCGTGTAGCCGGTGCCGATCACCTTCTCCGGCAACCGGAGTTCTCCGACATGGAGAAGATATCAGAGTTGGTTAGAATCCTTGAGAACGGCAAGCTTCTCAGTGACTTCCTCAGTGACGCCCACGACGCCGGATTAGTCATCGTGATCGGCAGTGAAAACAAATACGCCGACATCATGACCTGTTCGTTAGTGGCGTCCTCGTACCGCGTCGGCAAGATCAGCGGCGCCATCGGGATTATCGGCCCTACCCGGATGCCGTACTCGAAATTAGTGTCGGTGGTCGAGCACACGGCCAAAACCATCACCGAAGTCCTCTCCGGCATTGACCACGAAAGGGATTGATAGAGAATGAGCAAGGATAAGGAAATCAAGATTCGGTTTAACGACGAGGACGAACAGCCAGACTCAGATAATAACGATGAGATGGTAGAAGCGCCGGATGACGCCGCCGGTGAGAGTGAGAATAGTTCGGATGCGGCCGTCGAGACCGAGGCCGCGCCGGAACTGACTGAAGAAGAGAAGCTCGCGGCACAAGTGGTCGAGCTTGAGGATCGTTTGCTACGCAGCGCCGCGGAGTTCGACAACTTCAAGAAGCGAACAGCGCGTCGGTTTGAAGAGATCGTTCGCTTCGCCAATGATCGCATATTGCTTCAACTGCTGGATGTGGTCGACAACTTTGAACGCGCTCTAGATCATGGTGACGAGCAGGCCGACCTTGAGGGTTACCGCGAGGGGATGAAGTTGATCTACGAGCAACTGACAACACTTCTGGACAAACATGAGGTGTCACCGATCGAAGCAGTCGGCAAGCCGTTCGATCCCAGTTTGCACGAAGCGGTGATGCAGACCGAGAGCGATGAATACCCGGAAGGAACCGTAGCTGTTGAAATGAGCAAGGGTTACCGGCAGGGTGAGCGCATTCTCAGGCATACCAAGGTTGGCGTGAGTGCTGGTCCAAGCGAGCCCGACGATTCGAGTGGTGATGAAGTGGCTGAAAACGACGAGTGAGTCGGTGGCATGCCGTTGGCTCAGATAGAGCAAGAGTATTGTGGTTTTGAAATAGTAAGGAGTCCTGGAAATGGGAAAAACAATAGGCATTGATCTCGGCACCACCAATTCATGTGTGGCGGTTATGGAAGGTCAGGAACCGGTGGTGATTCCGTCTCTTGAGGGCGCTCGCACAACACCGTCGATTGTCGCTTTTGCCAAAGATGGCGAACGGTTGGTTGGCGCCGCGGCCAAGCGACAGGCGGTTACCAATCCTGAAAACACTGTTTTCTCCATCAAGCGGTTCATGGGTCGGAATCATGACGAGGTCGGCTCTGAAGAGAAGATCGTTCCGTATAAGGTGGTTTCTAACGAAAAAGGGGCTGTTCTTGTGGAGGCCGGGGGAGGGACTCACACGCCGCCGGAAATCTCGGCCATGATTCTGCGGTCGATGAAGCAGGCGGCGGAGAGCTACCTCGGTGAGGATGTCACTCACGCTGTTATCACCGTGCCCGCCTACTTCAACGATGCTCAGCGTCAGGCCACCAAGGATGCCGGCAAGATTGCCGGTCTCGAAGTTGAGCGCATAATCAATGAACCCACGGCCGCCTCACTCGCCTACGGTTTGCAGAAGGAAGGCAACCAGAAAATCGCCGTTTACGATCTTGGCGGCGGTACTTTCGACATTTCCATCCTTGACATCGGCGAGGGCGTATTCCAGGTACTGGCTACCAACGGAGACACGCATCTCGGCGGTGACGACTTCGATCAGACCGTTATCGACTGGATGGCCGATGAGTTCTTGAAGTCCAACGGTATCGATCTGCGCAAGGATCGCATGGCTCTCCAGCGACTGAAAGAAGCCGCCGAGAAAGCCAAGATCGAATTGTCCACAACCATGCAGACCAATATCAATCTACCGTTCGTTACCGCCGATCAGGCGGGACCCAAACATCTGGATCTCACCCTTACACGGTCGAAGTATGAGCAGTTGACCGAAGAGTTGATCGAACGTTCCGTGGGACCGTGCAAAGCAGCGCTGGCTGACGCCAAACTGTCGCCGTCCGACATTGATGAAGTTGTTCTGGTCGGCGGCATGACCCGCATGCCCAAAGTGATCGAACAGGTCAAGGAGGTTTTCGGACGTGATCCTCACAAGGGCGTTAATCCGGACGAAGTTGTCGCTGTTGGCGCGGCCATTCAGGGTGGGATTTTGTCCGGCGAAATGGGTGATCGGGAGATCGTTCTATTGGATGTTACACCGTTGTCGCTTGGTATCGAAACCCTGGGCGGTGTCTTAACCACATTGATCGAACGTAACACTACTATCCCCACGCGGAAGTCACAGATTTTCTCAACTGCCGATGACAATCAACCGGCCGTATCGATCCACGTCCTCCAGGGTGAGCGTCCGATGGCGATCGATAACCGCACGCTGGGTCGTTTCGATCTGGTCGGCATCCCGCCGGCGCCGCGCGGCATACCGCAAATCGAGGTGACCTTCGATATCGATAAGAACGGCATCGTACATGTTTCCGCCAAGGACAAGGCCACCGGTAAGGAGCAGTCGATCAGGATCGAAGTCTCATCCGGCCTCTCCGATGAGGAAGTCGAGAAAATGGTACATGATGCCGAGGCTCACGCAGATGAGGACAAGCAGCGTGAGGAATTGATCAAGGCTCGCAATGAGGCCGACCATCTCGCCTACTCCACCGAAAAGACGCTCAAGGAGCATGGCGACAAAATCTCCGAGGAGGAGAAGACCAGTATCGAAGAGAAGATCAAGACTCTTAAGGATACCGCTACCGGTGATTCAGTTGAAGCGATCAACAATGCCAAAGAAGAACTGATGACCGCTTCGCACAAACTGGCTGAGGAGATGTACAAACAGGCTCAGGCTGAGCAGGCCGACGGCGAGACTGAGAGTCCAGCCGGTGAAACCGGTCAGGCCGAGACGGCCGACACTGGCGATAGTGATTCCGGCGCCGTGGATGCCGACTTTGAAGTGGTCGACGACGATAAAAAGTAAGTGACGAATGACTCAGCGGGATTACTACGAGATACTCGGGATTGATCGCGGCGCCGGCGAGGATGAGATAAAGTCGGCTTATCGCAAGTTGGCTCTCAAGTTTCATCCGGATCGAAATCCGAATGACCGAGCAGCCGAAGAGAAGTTCAAAGAAGCTACCGAAGCCTACGAAATCCTCAAGGATCCGCAGAAACGACAGGCCTACGATCAGTACGGTCATGCCGGTCTTGGTCAGGGCGGCGCCGGATTCGGAGGCTTTGCCGGGGGGTTCGATATCAGCGATGCTCTCAGAGCTTTCATGCGCGACTTCGGTGGCGGAGGCGGGTCGATTTTCGACGATCTTTTCGGCATGGGCGGCGGTGGGGGAGCACGGCGAAGCAACCGCGGTGAGGATCTGAGAGTGAGGATCGAGCTCACTCTGGAAGAAATCGCGTCCGGGGCGGAGAGGTCGATTCGCGTCAAAAGGCTGAAAGCCTGTGATACTTGCGGCGGTTCCGGAGTGGCGGCCGGCTCGTCACGGCGAACTTGTCCTCAGTGCAAGGGGGCCGGTCGCGTACGCACGGTGAGCCGGACCTTTCTTGGCACTATTCAGCAGGTGGTCACCTGCAACCAATGTCGCGGGACTGGCGAAGTAATCTCGGAGCCATGCCCCGCCTGTCGTGGGGACGGACGGATACGGGGATTGTCGACGGTCAACCTCAAAGTTCCTCCGGGTGTTTCCAGCGGCAATTACATGGCGGTTGATGGAATGGGCAATGCCGCTCCAAACAACGGCGAGCCCGGTGACCTGATAGCGGTTTTCGAGGAAGCGCCGCATGAGCACTTCACTCGTCACGGCGATAACATCGTGTGTGACAAAACGATTTCGTTTGCTACGGCGGCGCTAGGCGGCAGCGTGACTGTGCCCATTCTCGGCGGTGAGGCTCAACTTCGTGTCCCCTCTGGAACTCAGTCGGGCAAAGTGCTGCGGATGCGGGGCAAGGGGATTCCGCGCCTGCACCGTAACGGCCGCGGCGAACAACTGGTGCGAATCACGGTGTGGGTGCCGACTAAACTAAGCGCCGAAGACAAACGGCAAATCGAGAAACTTGCCCAGTCGGAGGCGATGACGCCGCCGACCGGCAACAAATCCTTCTTCGACAAACTCCGGGAAACGCTCGGCGTATGAAGAAACTTGAGAAAGAACTTACGGCCTTTATCGAGGTCAGTGTAACCATCAATCTGTCATTGGCCGATCCGGTCTGTGATTTCATCATCGATAACTACGCTTCCGGTCTCGTTCTCGAAGATGAAGAAGATTCCAGGTGCACGACTATTAGGTTCTATCTGGCTGACGACGACGCTACCCCGGACCTTGAACCGCTCGCCGCTTATGTCAAGCAGATATCGCCGAAGGCTGCATCAGAACCTCCAATGATTAGCAGCAGGAAGGTCACCAATACCGAGTGGGAGGAACAATACCGTGTTTCCGTGGAGCCGGTCAGGATCGAACCGGACATAGTAGTCCGGGCGCCGTGGCATGAGAGTTCTCCAGAGGCGCGATATGAAATACTCCTGGAACCGAAAATGGCCTTTGGCACCGGGCAGCACGAAACGACCCGTGCTTGTCTGAAAGTAATCGCCCAACGATTCCAGAAGGGCTGGAGGTTTCTGGATCTTGGTTGCGGTTCCGGCATCCTGTCGATTCTGGCTGACAAGAAAGGTGCTGCTTTCATCAAAGCGATCGACTACGATGTCGTCGCGGTAGATAACACTAAGGGTAATTTTCGCCTCAACGATGTCGGGGCGCCTTTTGAGGTCCTGTTTGGATCGATCGAGAAGTGCCTTCAGGATCCACCGTATGAATTCGTCTGCGCGAACATCATCAAGAAGACAATACTTGAAATGCTACCGCGGCTTGAGAGTCTGACGGCTGAAGGCGGAGTGCTGCTATTAGCCGGCTTGCTGCAGCGTGACGAGGCTGAGGTGAGCGTGCGGCTTGCCGAACTCGGGCTAAACAGGTTCTCGAGGATACTTGATAACGAGTGGCTGACGTTTGTCGTTGAGAAAGCATAAGCCGATGGAACCGCCTGTCTTTTTCGCGTCGGCCGATTCTTTCTGCGATGAAATCATTGAGCTATCCAGGGTCGAGAGTCACCACGCCGGAACGGTTCTCAGGCTGAGGCGAGGCGACATCGTGCTGGTAGTGGACGGGCTGGGCAATGCCTGCCGTGGCGAGATCGAGCGGGCGGGGAGGAGCAAGAGTTTTCAGGTGCGCGTACATACTCGCCTGCGCAATTATGGTGAAGCGACGGTGCGACTGACTTTGGCCGCCGGTCTATCGGCCGGGTCGAAACTCGACACCATTGTCCAGAAAGCGACCGAGTTGGGTATTAGGAGGTTCGTGCCGATTCTGTCTGAGAAGTCGCGAGTGAAACTGGACGATCCCAAACGGGCGGCATCTCGCCGGAAGCGTTTGGAAAAAGTAGCGTTGGCGGCTGTGAAACAGTCTCGTCGGTCATATCGGCCCGATGTGAGCAGTCCCGTGACCATTGAACAGTTCTTGAAGGAGACCGATCGGTCCGACGTCAATCTGGTTTTTCACCCGACAGATCAGGGCCGCCCTCTCGAGGAGTGTTTAGTGGATACTCAGGCGCCCAGGGTGACATTGCTGGTTGGACCGGAGGCGGGCTTCACGCCGGAGGAAGTATCAGCAGCCGGAGAGGCCGGGTTTAGAGTGGTTTCTCTGGGCAGACGGGTGCTCCGAAGCGAGACAGCGGCGCCCGTTGCCTGTGCTTTGGTCATGGCGTTACTGGGGGAGTTGAGATAGGCGGCGTGCCGACCGATACTATAACATGCATGTTTTGGCGCTTATTCTGGTCCTAACGACCGGCTTGGCTATCGGTTCGTTTCTGAACGTCGTCATCTATCGGGTCCCCCGCAAGGCCGGCTTTGTTGCCGGCAGGTCCATCTGTCCTCATTGCGGAAAACCACTGAGATGGTTCCATAATATCCCCGTACTCAGTTATCTTGTCCTCCGAGGGAAATGTGCTTTCTGTGGGGCAGGTATCTCGATCAGATATCCACTGGTTGAGCTTCTCAACGGACTATTTTACTTCTACCTGTACTGGCAGTATGGACTGAGCTTCCAGACGGCGGCTCTTGCCCTGCTATCGTCGGCGCTACTGGTCATCTTCTTCATTGACCTCGATTTTCGTATTATACCCGACGGAATAACTCTGCCCGGAATGATCATTGCGCTGGGAGTGTCGCTGATTCCCGGGGGCATCGGTATTGTGAACGCCGCCATAGGTCTGCTGGTCGGAGGCGGGGCGCTGTATCTAATCGCGCTGTTGGGGGACTGGCTGTTCAAGAAAGAATCAATGGGGGGCGGTGACATCAAAATGGCCGCCATGCTGGGCGGCTTTCTCGGTTGGCAAAAGGTACTCCTGATTTTTATCAGTTCCGCCGTGATCGGCCTGGTAGTCTCGTTGGCTCTGATGGCCTTTTCAGCCCGATTGCGCCGTGAACGCACAGTGCCGTTTGGGCCCTTTCTTTCCGTCGCCGCCATGCTGGCGATGGTCGCCGGTGATCGGATTATCGATTTCTATGTTACGAACTTCCTGACCCTGCCCTAAGACGACTTCCGGTTCAACTCGACCTCTATTCAGCCGATATTCGACTTAAGATCATGAATAAGTTGTCACGCAGATTTGAGTCCGAAGTTCATCTGGGATTTCTTGCCATAATCCTCGTTCTGCTGGTTTTGAATGCGGCGTCGAACTACATCGCCTACCATGCACGGATGGCGGAGCGAGAAAGGATAGAAAACCTTCTGAACGATGCCGGCCTAATCGTGAGTCGGAATATAGATAACTGGGGCGTGACCCAGTTGAGCGAAGACCAGGAAAGCAGCTTGCGGCAGCGGCTGGGACTGAGCAGACTGGCCTATTTCCCCGGCTCGCTGCCTTCAGAAGGGAAAAGGCTCACAAGGGATGAGCTGTTTTCTCTGGTGATCGCTACCGGTTCCGGGAAGTGGGGCGATATCGTGGCGGAATTCGATGCTATCGAAATGCATCGGATCATACGCGGTGACCAAGCTGAGTACTTCTATCTCTATCCCATGTTGGGTCGCAACGCCCGCGGACTGATCATCCTCGGCGAAAAGGCGCCGCTTCTGGCCTACCTCGATACCGCCTGGCGCACCATGATAATCGTGAGTCTGGTGGCTGCATTCCTGACGTTGGGAGTGTATGTCCTGGTGTCGCGATTCGTACTGTCGCCGTTTCGCCGCATTAGGCAGGAGGCCCTTCAGGCCGGGCGTATAGTCGATGATGACCACGACGAGGTTGAAGCTATGGTCACCGACTACCGTCGGATCATCGATGAACTTCGCGAGAAAGAATCGGAACTGCTCAGACTGAATCGCGAGATAACCCATCGTGCCGATTCACTTGAACAGTTCAACGAACATCTGCTTCGCTCTATGAACTCGGGGCTTGTAACTGTAAACCAGCGCGGTCGCGTGATGTCGCTCAATACCGTCGCCGAGGAGATTCTCGACGTGGAGCGAACCAACTACGAAGGTGGACACTACTGGGACCTGCTTGGATCGAACGTCCACCTCGTCGATGCCATCAGCCGTGTGCTCGATTGCGGTCGGAACCAGGCGTATCGCGAAACGGAATTCACGACAACTTCCGGCCGGCAACTTACTCTCGGAGTGACCATATCGATAATCCACGACCATACCGGCGCGGCTCTGGGAGCATCGTTGTTGATCAACGATCTTACCGAGTTGTCGACTTTGCGCCGCCAACTGGAAACCAAAGAGAGACTGGCTGCCCTGGGTGAGATGGCCGGCGGCCTGGCCCACCAAATCCGAAACTCGCTTGGGGCGGTCGCCGGGTACGGTAACCTGCTCAGGAAGAAACTGATCGGTCACGATCTCAACGCCGACCATGTCGTGGCTTTGATTCAGGAGACGAAAGAGGCTGAGTCGCTAATCGAACGCTTTCTTTACTTTGCACGCCCACTCAACTTCAGTCCGGCCATGCTCGACGTCGGCACGATGATTAGGGAGTTGATCGATTCGTTCCGCGTTCGATCAGATTGTGCGGCAATCGAATTCGCCTGCCAAACCGACCGGATTCAACCAATTGAGGCCGACGGATTACTGTTGAAGCAAGCCCTCACCAACCTGTTGGAAAACGGCGTCAACGCCCACGCCGGCGACCGTGGCGAAGTGACTGTCAAGGTGACGGCGACCGATGAGCAGATGATGATCGAAGTGTCGGATACCGGCTGCGGAATCGACCAGCGAGACGCCGACAAGATTTTCACGCCGTTCTATTCCACACGTCCCTCCGGCAGCGGCTTGGGTCTACCGCTGGTCAAAAAGATCGTCGACCTGCACGGCGGAGAGTTGACTTATCAATCAGCCTTAGGGCAGGGGACGACTTTCCTGGTATGCCTGCCGCGTCGCCATCCGGACGGCCTGGATACCAACCAGACTCCCGGACCGCCTGCCGCGACCGTCCTTCGGTGACTATCGACCAACGCTGCTCGCCTCTTTGATTTCGACCGTCGGACCCAAGAATTCGCTTGGGGCAATTCGTATTTTTGTTATATTCCGGCCTACTTTAGCAGGAGGTAAGATGTATACGCCGTCTGATTTTCGAAAAGGTTTGCGCATCATAGTCGACGACCAACCATATTACGTGGTCGAGTACCAACACTTCAAGATGGGTCGGGGGAAGGCCAATATCCGCACCAAACTAAAGCATATCAAGACCGGTGCGGTGGTGGAAAAAGTGTTCTCGTCCAACGACAGCTTCAAGCCTCCCGACATGGAAGAAAAGAAGATGCAGTATCTGTACGAAAACGGCGGCGAGATGTCATTCATGGACTCGCAGACCTTCGAGCAGATCGAAATCGCCGTTGAGAACCTGGGTGACGCCAAGTGGTATCTGCTGGAGAACGAAGAGTACAAAGTTCTGTTTCTTGACGGCGAAGCGATCTCTGTCGACCTGCCGGCTTCGGTGGTCTTGAAGGTCGTGGAGACTGAGCCATCAGCAAGAGGCGATACAGTGTCCAACGTAACGAAGCCGGCCAAACTTCAGAGCGGCCTGACTGTCAAAGTGCCGCCATTCGTCAAAGAGGGTGACAAAGTCAAAGTCGACACTCGCTCCGGGGCGTACCTGGAACGGGCCAACTGATCAATGACCGGTGCCCGCCGCATCGTTGGCGTCGATGAATCAGGCAAGGGAGATTTCTTCGGCCCCCTGGTCGTGGCAGCCTTTCTGGCCGACGAGTCGCAGACAGATGCTCTGAAAGCGCTCGGCGTTCGCGACGGCAAGTTGATCGCGGACAAAAAGACACTTCACATCGATGAACGTCTGCGTGCCGACTACGCCCACATTGTGATAGTGGTCGCTCCCGAAGAGTACAATCAAAAGTACGCTGAGATCAGGAACCTCAACAAGCTTCTGGCCGAGGGACACGCTGAAGTGATACATCGTTTGCTGGCCGACCATCCTGCCGACCTGGCGGTGTCCGACAAGTTCGGCAAATCAGAGTTAGTCGAGGATGCCCTGGCGAGACGCGGTGCTTCTGTCAAATTGGATCAACTGGTTCGCGGTGAACGCATCATCCAGGTAGCGGCTGCCTCGATCCTGGCGCGGGCGAGATTCCTCCGGGAAATGGAGAAGCTCTCCAACCAGTGCGGTGTTATAATCCCCAAGGGGGCGGCTGCGCATGTGGACGCAGCCGGCCGGGAAATCGTTCGAAAACACGGACCCAACATTCTTACGAAGCTGGCCAAAACCCACTTCAAGAATTATCAACGAGTAGTCAATCCAGGTTTGTTCACTCACTGAACGGTCATGAAAAAGCCGGACGGCCGTGCCGGTGAAAAGAGCTGTTTGAGAGAGCATAATATCTCCCTCCTTCGAGAGTGCTGTTCAGACATTTCTTGGTATTCTGTCTGATCTGTCGCAACGCCCGCGCAGACAGGGGGGCGCCGGTAACCAGCCGAGTGATGGGCACTTACGGCACCACGCTACAGTACTTATTTAGCCCATATTCACAAATGCTGATGGGACAAACCCCTCAGCGAGTAGCGAACGGCCGTGAACGGCTAATCGGAAATCTCCCAACGACCGATACTTAATGTAATAGAGTGGAGTTTTGGAAGGAGGACGATTTCGATGGGATTACCGCTGCTTGATTTCATGGTAGCCTTGTTTTTTCTGATGAGCCTGGTGGTGGTGGCTCGTCTTAGAAATGAAATACGCGCTTACGATCGCGAGAGTTATAACTACCTGTCGGGCGGCTTGGCGGTGCTGGCGGTTGTAGCCCTGATGCGGATTTACGGAGGAGTCGGCCTGTTTGCCGTTGTCCCTTTCTTATCAGACCCGTTGTTTTTCAAGGTCCTCAGTTGGATCGGCATCATCACCGGAGCAACCTTCGTCATCAGTGGTGTCTCAACCTGGCTACCGCTTGCCCGCAGTCATCGGCAATATAGCCAGGAGCGGATCCAGCGGTTGGAATTGATCAAGAAGGTGCAACAGTTGGCCATGGTTGAAACCAGACTGACAGAGATAATGAGTACCACCCTTGACTATATGATTGAACTGCCGGGCTTCGCTTGGGGGGCTGTATTCAGTTATTCAACTGGTTCGGAGCGCGCTACGCTATTGACTACTACCGGAGGTGTCGACACGGCAGTGGCGGCCTTGCGACAGGTGGAATTCAGTGAATCCGACTTCCACGAGAGAGGCGAAAACAACATGCCGCGTGTGACGAAAGTGATGCAGAAATTACCGTCGTCGATGGTCGCGCCGAGCTTGATCCTGCCGCTACTCGTCAACGACCACGTCCACGGCGCCTTCTTGTTGTGGAATGCCGATAGCGGTGTATCCGACAATGACGAGGTGCGGGTGAATTTGAAGATTGCTGTCGATATCATCTCGCGCAAAATCGATCTTGACCAGCGGCGTACCGATGCGGCCTTTAACCGCCACCGACAACAGTGGCGAAACAGACTGGCCGAAACCGTAGATCACTCCAAAGACCTCAGGGAGAACTTTACCGGTTTGGCTAAGTTGATGCGAAACCAGTTGAGGTCAGAGTTCGTCTCTCTGGCCATTGCCCGAGATGACGGCACGATAAGGCGTTTGACAGTGGGAGCCGGCCAGACTCTGTTGGATGAAATAGGTCTTGACCTCAGTGCCGGCAACAGCCATGTCGACCATGTTTCGCGATCCGGCAAACCGATGTTCGTGAACCATTTGGCTGACGAAACGGATCTTCCCGTTGATGATCTCGTAGCGGCCGGCGGAGTGCAATCAGTCATGGCGTTGCCTGTTACCGGCCATCGCGGGCCTGGCGCCGTGCTTACAGTAGCCTCTCGTGAAGATAGCGCCTATGAAAGCCGGGATCGACTGCTTCTCGAATCGGTGGTGCCGATAATCCGCGACCTGGTACTGGATGATACTCATCGCAGCGCCTCCGTCGAATCCGGGCGAAGGCTCTCGGTGATAAACGACCTCCTGGCCGAAGCGGGGGAGACGTCCGACTTGCGGGTGATATTCCAGAGAGCGGCTGACACGCTACTGACAGAACTTCAGTGCACCATAGTACGAATAGCCACTTTTGACCATGACGATGCTTTTATGAGTTCACGGGCAATCGCTCACGGTCCATCGACCGCACCATCAACGCCGGGCGATGGACACCTAGTTATGTCATTGATGCCGCTGCATCAACTGGTGCGCGACACTGGACGTATCCTGATGGTTGATCAATCAGATGCGGAGCACCATATGACCCCCGCGGAAGCCGGTCAGGCTTTCTCTTCCGAGGTGCAGTCAGCGATGCTCGTTCCGGTGATGCTGGGGCAGCAGGTGTTGGCGGTGATTGGAATCGCTGACTCGTGCCATGGAGATCGGAGAAGCTTCCATCGTCTTGATGTCCTTCTGGCCAGATCGACATCGGCGATACTGGCTCTTGCCATTCAGGCGGGTTTGGGACGTAAGGTAACCGGTTCAACAGTCGAGAACAGAGGATTTGCCTCCCCGACAATGAGAGCATCTCAACTGCGAGGTCGGATCAGATCATCATTGAGCGGAATACTGGGTTCGGTGGAGATGATCAAGTCGAAGCACAAATCGTCCGATCCCGCGTTGGAAAAATATCTGTCGATCATCGATAAATCGGCTCAACGTATCAACGATTGTTTCACCGAGCAGGCATCATAATTCGTTTGACCCGGTCACCACTATGAAACTGCTCACTGAGTCACAAAAGAGCCTTCTCCAGGGACACGCGACAGGACTGAACCTGCCCTCAGATGCGCGCTTATATCTGGCCCACGGTATTCCGACGGTGTTTCGGCGGGCAAACGCCGAATCCGATCATGCCGTCGGAGCATGGCTCCACATTCCCGGCACTTGGTTGGCATCCATGAAACAGAGTCTGATAGTGCAGGGAAGTAAGGTGCAACTCAATCATATCGCTCGAACCGGCATCGAGACCGACGATTTGAAACTCTATCCCGTACTGGTAGCAGGGGAAGTGGAAGCTGTGGTCACGGTCGGTACTGCGACCTCGTTTGAACCTGATCCGCCGACTATTGATGCCGTACTGGATTTTTTATCCACCCGTTGCGCCGACTCGGAACAACATGACCACCACTGCTTGTTGGGAAACTTCCTTGACCGTCTCTTTGTTCGCGATCACAGTTACGATGAATTCCAAAAGGCTGTGCTCGAACTCATGACGGAACAGTGGCCGGGCTCTCTTGCAGCGGTGTATGTCCGATCCGAAAGTGTTCAGAAGCTACGCCTAGCGGTTGGCGATATCCATCTGTCGGATCGATTGGAAGGAACTTTGAAGAACGTGACTGCACGAGACTGGACCGATGCTATTCGCCGCAAGCAGTTCTTCCTGCCGGCCGACATGATGCCGGACTACCCGGTGGCCGCCGACTACCCACCCAACTACATGTTCCTCCATCCCGGAATCATCTCCGACCGAACCGAGTACATGATCGTGGTCTTGATCCCCGGCGATATCGGGAGGGTCGAGACGATCGCACTGCGACAGATCGCGCGAATAGCCGGCCATCTTCACGAATCGCAATTCAGCACGGCATCGGAGGTGTCGTCATTGTACGCTCGCCTCGCTGAGTACGGGGCAACCGGAGGTGAATTCAAAGATGCACTCATTGAAGCTTTTCACGTTGTTAATTGTCAGGTACCCCTGTCACGTATGGTTGTGGCAAAAGACGGTTCCCCAGCCGAGATAGTTGTCGCCGGTAGCGATGGGGAACCGACAGTTCGCATAGAACCACAAGCGCCGATTCCTACCGCCCTACTGACCGAGCTGGACGCGGATAACCCGGTGATGGTTCCCGACGTTCGAAAGTCCCCATGTCGCGCTGAAGAGCGGGAGTCATACCTACGGGATAATGTGGCGTCCGAGATTATGCTTCCTGTCGGTCACCCAGGTGATGCATCCGGGTACGTTGCCTTTGGCTGCCCTCATGCCGGTCGGCATCTGGATTCACACCGAACGGTCCTTGAGGCTGTTGCGACATTCCTGGGGTTTCGCGAGTCCCTAAAGACTCAGCAAGCGCACCTTGAGGCGATGGTAGTAGGATCCTCATCTGGCGCTTCGGCTGACCTGGCCAATGACCGATTGAATACTATCGCCAAACTGGCCGGTGGCTACTTCCACGACCTGATGGAACATTTGTCGGTAGTAGTGGGTCAGAACGAGATTATTGAAAACGCTATCAAGGCCGAAGATCATGCCCTCTCCTCGAATGCTATTTCAAACGGGTCCGCCAAGGTACGTAAGGCAGCCAATCAACTGGCAGCCTATTTGGGTAACCTCCGAGATCTTTGTCTGCTTACCACCGATCAAATGGCACGACGTTTGTCGAGCCGTCAGTTGCTCGAGGATCTACCAACCATCGTTCGCGGACACGCGACGCAGGTGAAGGACAGCAAGAACGTAACTCTCACCATTGAAGCGAATCGACCGACGGACAATGACTTTGATCTCACTTACCGCGAAGTCTACGACTATGTCCTTCCGTTCGTACTGGGGCTGATGGACGAGGCCATCTGTTCCGGCCACTTGTTAATCTCAGCCGATGGCGGGCCGGGCCGGGCGGAACTGGTGTTTGAGTTCGCAGCCGACATTATCGGTCATTCGCGGTTAGGAGAAATGATCGGTCGAACCTACAGTCACCAGTTGCTCGAGCGTCGCAATGACGACGAGGGTATAGTACACTTCGAGGATGCCACGCTCAGCTTTTGCTTGACGTCCAGCCGCATTTGCCGTGCGGTGATTAGGTTTGCTCATACTACCGGACGTGACATCGAACAATCCACTATCAATCGTCTATCGCATTGCGGGGAAGGGTTAGAGACATGACGGGGTTGTCCGCTCTGATCTCAAAGTACCATCATATCCAACGCAGCCACCAATTGGGTGGGATCATCGGTCAGTTGGATAAGGCTGCTCATCTGGCTTCAAAACAACTGACCGCTGACTTCACGGCGCTGTTCTATCGACGCTGCGGTGATGATGTACTCATCCCCGTGGCCTGTGACCACCGCCACAATGTGAGCATCACATCTCTCAACCTCCTGGATGATCAATGGGGTCGGTTCGGCCGGGAGGACAGTTCGGGCGCATCAGAGGTCATAAGACTGACTGATGATCCACACGGTGATCCGACGCTCTACGACCCTTTCGCTGCGGCCAATAACCTGACCCATCGCCAGGTTATAGTCCTGAGTGATGGCGGGCCGTCAACAGCTATGATTACTGCCTATTGGTGTAGCAAACCATCCGAGATTCCTCCAGAGACCACGGATCACCTCAAGCTGCTGTTGGAGTTGATGAACAGTACTATGTCCATAGCAGATCGGCTTTACGTCGTGAATGATTTCTCCGTTCGTATGGCTCAGGTTCTGTCAGTGCTTGAGATGGATATCAACGAACCATCGGGTGCCGGAATAGCCTCGAACATAACAAGCCTAACCCGAACTCTGATACCCGGGTGCTGCGTCTGCTTCCTCTCGAAAGATAGCGGGGATGAACGATTCAACGTGGTGGAACTGGCGGACCCCAATGCGCCGCCCCCCGGTCTTGAGGAACGAATCGGTGAAGCCGTACAGGTACTTGACCATTCCTCGCCGGACGAAGTACGGCATGATGCCGAGGCAGGGGTAGCGGATATCTCGGACTTGCTGCCTGGTCTTGGTACTGCCTCGGTCGCCGTTGACCTGAGCCCGGACGAAGACCATCGGCGCCTGCTGGTTGTGTGGACGCACCGCCCTTACAGCTTTACCCCCAATGATCTTGAACTCCTGTCGGCCCTTGCTCTGGCGACACGATCCGTACTGCAGTATGCGCTACAACTGAGACACCTTCGCGAATCCAAGCGCATCCTTGAGAAATCCAGCGCCCGTATGGCCGATACGGAAGCCCTGGCTGCTCTTACCGACATGACCACCGGCATAGCCCATGATTTCAACAATATTATGGGTGGAATTGTCGGCCGGGTACAGTTAATGAAGCTGAAGCTGGACGAAGGCCCGATTCTGTCGGGATTGAACACTGTTGAGTCCCTGGCGATGGAGGGCGCCGAGACAGTGCGCCGCATCCAGGAGTTCACCCGACGCACTCGAAACAAGAAGCTCGAGCCGGTCAATCTGGTCGATATCGTGCGTTCCTGCATTGACAGTCGACCTTCTTCCTGGAAGAAGATCGCCGAGGCGGCGGACGTCACGATCAAATATAGTCACACTCTCGACGAGGCGTATATCGAAGGAAACGACGACGATCTCTTGACCCTTCTCGACAAACTGATCGAGAACGCCGTTGAACATTCCCCCGAAGGTTCCTGCGTTGCGATAAACCTCGAAAGTGATGGTCAACGAGTGGTGCTCACCGTCGCCGACCGGGGAGACGGCATTCCTGACGATATCCGGAAGAAGGTCTTTTATCCGTTTTTCACCACCAAGGCGAAACGCGGCGCCGGACTTGGTCTGGCCATCGCCCATGGCGTGGTGATAAGCCACGGCGGCAAGATTGAGGTCGATAACGGTGCTGAGGGTGGCACCGTCTTCAAAGTGTCGTTCATGGCCGTAGATCGGGCTGATGAAGAATCCGACATCACCAACCGCATAGGCCAATCGGATCGGCTACGCATCCTGGTAGTTGATGACGATGAGCAGATACGGGAGGTGCTGAGCGATATGCTGACGATTGACGGTCACAGTGCTACCGCCTGCGCCGATGGCTATCAGGCTCTGGAGGCTGTCGACGAACAATCGTTCGATCTCATTATCACCGATCTCGGGATGCCCGGCATGTCCGGACTGGACCTGGCCGCAGTTGTTCACGGAAAATTCCCAGAGCTTCCTATCGCCATGATCACCGGTTGGGGGACCCAGCTCGATGAAGAGGACGTGTCGTTGAAGGGGATCAAGACCGTATTGCCCAAACCGTTCCATTTGAAAGACGTCAAAGCCCTGGTCAGAGAGTTGACGGCCCCCTGAGAGGCGCGGTCCCGTTATTACCTTTACACAATCTTGTGCCCGGCGGGTCTTCAGACCCGACGGGAATCCGTTGTCATGCGGGGCGATCTGAACATCACCCCACCACAACACAGGTACGTCGCTCAGCAGGCGACCCCCGGACCTCAAAACGAATGGGCTGCCGACATGGTCTTCCGGCGTGCTTCGTGACGAAATCTCTTGCCATTTCCTCGAAGTCCGCTATATTGGCCCTTATGAAATCTTCGGGGTGAGGTGAAAACCCTCGACCGGCGGTCAAAGCCCGCGAGCTGGAAGCAACTCCGGCAGAGCCTGTGAAATTCAGGCGCCGACGGTGATAGTCCGGATGAGAGAAGATTGGCTTTATGTTATCCAGACGAAACTGGATGGTTTGTGCTTGTCTATCCCCCGAATTCACTTTGGGGATTTTTTATGGCCGATGCAACTGACGTTGCGTACATGGAGCGAGCACTGAACCTGGCGGTGAAGGGACGCGGTCGTACCAGTCCAAACCCGCTGGTCGGGGCGGTGATTGTCAAAGGCAGCCGCGTCATTGGTCAGGGCTACCACCGTGCCGCAGGTCGCGACCACGCCGAAATAGTCGCCATCAAGAACGCCAGGGGCGGATGTAGGGGTGCAACGCTGTATGTTACTCTGGAGCCATGTTGCCATACCGGGTGCACCGGCCCTTGCACCGAGGCCATTGCCGCCGCCGGCATCAAGCGAGTCGTCTACGCTATCAAAGACCCTGATCCGCGCGTCCATGGCAAAGGAATCCGCGCCCTGCGAAAGGCCGGAATCGAGACCGTGGGTGGCGTCTTGAGAAAACAAGCGCGGACCTTGAACGAACAGTTTTTCGGCTATCACGAGAATGGTCGTCCGTTCATTGTCCTCAAGTGCGCTCAAAGTCTGGACGGTCGCATCGCTACCGTCTCAGGCGACTCCAAATGGATCACGTCAACGAAGTCACGCCGACTAACGCACCGGCTGCGTAGCGAGATCGATGCGGTAGTGGTCGGCAGCGGCACCGTTCGTCACGATGACCCCGCCCTGACCGTTAGGCTGGCCAAAGGACGCAATCCATACCGAATCATCGTGAGTTCGGACATGAAACTGCCGCGCAAGTGTCAACTCCTGCAAAACAATGAGGACGGTCGCACCATCGTTGCCGCCGCCTGCGACGCCGATAGACAACGCCTCAGCAAGCGCGGTAGTCCGATCATTTTCTGGCGACTGCGACGGACTAAGAACGGCTTGGTCGACGTTACCGACCTGGTGCGTCAGGCCGACAATTTCGGACTGCGTTCGATGTTGGTGGAGGGGGGCGCGAAGTTGGCGACTTCATTTATCGAAGCCGGACTCGTCGACAAATTCGTCATAATCACGGCGCCGATTATCATCGGCAAAGGCGTGAGTGCCATAGGTGATCTCGCCACCAAACGTTTGGCCGATGCCGTACAATTCGAACGACACTCCTTCGACAGTTCCAATCGCGACTGTGTCTTCATCGGATATCCGAAGGGGAGAGGCTAAGGATGTTTACAGGTTTGATTGAAGCAACCGGAGAAATTCGGAATGTCAGTCGACGCGGCGACTACCGTGTGCTGGCGATAGCCTCGAGTATCGACTCCGCCTTGATAAGTCTGGGCGAGTCGATTGCCTGTGACGGCGCCTGTCTCACGGTTACGAAGGTGACCGGCGACCTCTTTGTGGTCGAAGCATCGCCGGAGACGGTCACGCGCACTATTCTCGGCGAATACAAGCGAGGCACGCTGGTAAATCTCGAACGCGCTTTGCAGATGGGGGACCGTCTGGGCGGGCATCTGGTCAGCGGTCACGTGGATGACATCGGGACGGTCGACTACGCCCGTCGCGTGGGGGAATCGATCGAATTGGCGGTGACATTCGATCATCAATATAACAGTCTCGTAATTGAAAAAGGGTCCATCGCCATCAACGGTGTCTCGCTCACGGCCAATGCCGTTCGCGACGGCTGGCTGTGTGTCAATCTGATTCCACACACCACAGGTGCGACAACCGTCGACCGCTTGCGTCCCGGAAATAGGGTAAATATCGAGTTTGATATGATTGGCAAATACGTTTTGAAATCCGGTCGGGCGAATCTATCGTCAGGCCTTACCAAGGACAAGTTGATAGAAAGTGGATGGTGACATGAGCAACAATGAATCGATAGAATTCAACACAATCCCGGAAGCAATAGAAGACATCCGAGCCGGTAAGTTTGTTGTGGTGGTCGATGATGAGGACCGCGAAAACGAAGGTGATCTCATCATGGTGGCCGACAAAGTAACGCCGGAGCATGTGAATTTCATGGCCAAGTATGGGCGTGGGCTCATCTGTGTCTGCATGACCACGGAACGGATCGAGCAACTCAGTCTGCATCCGATGGTAGAGCAGAACACAGCTCTTCTGGGTACCCGCTTCACGGTGTCGGTCGATGCCGTAAAAGGGACAACAACCGGTATCTCCGCCCATGACCGGTCACACACCATCAAGGTTCTGGCTGACGATAACACCCGCCCGAACGATCTGGCGCGACCGGGTCATGTCTTTCCCATCCGGGCTCTCAAGGGCGGTGTGTTGACCCGCGCCGGGCACACCGAAGCATCCACCGATCTGGCCCGGCTGGCCGGGTTCAGTCCGGTCGCCGTGCTCTGTGAGATCATGGACGATGATGGCAGTATGGCGCGAGTCCCCCGACTCCAGAAACTGTGTCGCGAATACGACATGAAACTAATCTCGATCCACGATCTGATTTCATACCGTCGGCACACCGAAAAGCTGGTGGAAAAAGTGGAACTAGTGGACCTGCCGACCGATTATGGTCATTTCAAACTGCATTTGTATCGATCGGAGACCGATGATCACCATCACTTAGCATTGACCAAAGGTGATGTGGCCGGACAGAAGAATGTTCTCGTCCGGGTCCACTCGAGTTGTCTGACCGGCGATGTTTTCGGCAGTCGACGATGTGATTGCGGCACTCAGTTACATGCTGCCATGCAGGCTGTGGAAAAGGAAGGGTGTGGCGTCATTCTCTACATGAGGCAGGAGGGTCGCGGCATCGGCCTGGCGAACAAGATTCTTGCCTACAAATTGCAGGAAGCGGGACGCGATACGGTGGAGGCGAATGAGGAGTTGGGATTTGAAGCCGACCTGCGCGACTATGGTATCGGCGCTCAGATCCTGGTCGATCTCGGACTGACCTCGATCCGCATCCTGACCAACAACCCGCGCAAGGTGGTTGGATTGAAGGGCTACGGTCTTGAGTTAACCGAACGGGTACCGTTGGAGGCGTTGCCGTCAAGATACAACCAGGCATATCTGGAAACGAAACGAGACAAATTAGGACATCTGCTCAATTTCAAGTAGGCAGGAGTGCAAAGAATGAGCTATCAAGTATACGAAGGCAAGCTGGACGCGAGTGGGATGCGTGTCGCCATAATCGTCAGCAGGTTCAACCATTTCTTCACCGACAAACTCCTCGACGGGGCGCTTGACTGCCTGAAACGTCACGGCGGTTCAGAGGCGGACATATCCGTCGCATACGTCCCGGGCGCATTTGAGATACCATACGTTGCCGCCAAGATGGCCGGCTCCGGCAACTACGACGCGGTCATCTGTCTGGGCGCCGTAGTGCGTGGTGATACGCCGCACTTCGATTACATCGCCAGTGAATCGGCCAAGGGAATCGCGAGAATCGCTTTGGAACACGGACTGCCGGTTGTGTACGGTCTAGTCACGGCCGACACGCTGGAGCAGGCGATCGAACGGTCCGGGACCAAAGCCGGCAACAAGGGTTGGGATGCGGCTGAAAGCGCCATCGAGATGGTCAACCTGTATCGAGCCCTGGACTGACCATGTCTGAGTCTCCCCGCAGCCGGGGTCGCGAGTTGGTTCTTCAGGCGTTGTACGCACTTGAGTGCGGTGAAGAGACGCCGGGCGATGACCTGTTCAACATCGACCCGGATGACCTGCCGCCTCCGAGGGCCATGACCTACGCTCGACAGTTGCTCGATCTTGTCCGCAGCAACACCGAAGAAGCCGACAAACGTATTGAGCGCCTCGCCACCAACTGGGATATCAAGCGAATAGCAGCCATCGATCTCAACATTCTGCGTCTGGCCATCGTTGAGTTGGATCACATGGTAGATGTACCTGTCAAGGTGATCCTCAACGAAGCGATTGAGCTGGCCAAGAAGTTCTCCACCGTTGAGTCATCCGCATTCGTGAACGGTATATTGGATCGATACGCCAGGGAAATGGAGGACGCGCGCCAGGCCTGAGGTGAGGTGAGACTGTCCCAAAAGATCGTTGTGTCGGGTCTTGGCGTCCTGCCATCGGCGGGACGGTGTGACCCGACGCTTACTCATAAGGCCCTTTTGCACAGTAGGACTATCAACCGGCAGGTCACATCCGCCTGGGCGGACAAGACCTGCCGGAACACGCACTTTGGGGATAGCCTTAGGTTACCCGGCGCCAACTCACGAATCATCACAGGGTGGAGGGAAACTCTGCCCGCAAACCCACCATATCGGGCTTGTTGAAAACCCCGAGAGCCGTCATTGCGAGGAGCGAAGACACTCGTGTCGTAGCCACGCGGCAATCTCTTATGCCAAATCTGCTAACAGATTGAGATCGCCACGGTCGTCTGAGGCTTCGTGGTGTCGGGCGACCCCGCCCGACGCCTGCCTTCACACGTGATGGCCGTCAGGCGAGTCGCCTGACAGCACCTGAAAACTCAATTCACTGGCCAACATACAATATGAGATTGCCGTGCTCCCTGCGGTCGCTCGCAATGACAACCGATGGGACTTTATCAACACTCCCTATCTACGGGGGGCAATTCCCGAAATCACGGCATTCCAAAACAAACTGGACAGCAATACAAAACCTGCTATATTGGACAGCCGTGACAGATCCCGTTCGGTCCTCATGTAGGCAGCAGGGTATAACGAGAATAGACTTGGACTCCGTTGATGAAACTCTACTTCGGCACACAGTTCGACAGGATCAATGCTCAGGTGGCCATTGGCGTCTGGCTGAGCACTTCTGTTGTCTATTGGCTCACCAGGGCCGCGACCTTGTCATTCTGGGATTGCGGTGAGTTCATTACGGCTGCTCACTTCCTGGCGATTCCGCATCCACCCGGCTCGCCGTTGTGGGTGATGATTGGACGTCTCTTTGCACTAATTCCAATGTCGGCTGACATCGGTGTCCGACTAAACTTCCTCTCCGGATTCTGCTCGGCCTTTACCGCCTTGTTCAGCTACCTCGCGGCGGTACGAATCCTGCGATATTGGTTTGGAACTGCCTCCGATCGGTTCACCAGAATTCTGATGTACGGTGGTGCTGCCTCTGGAGCGTTGTTCGTCGCTTTCGGCCTGACGAACTGGACCAATTCAGTTGAGGCGGAAGTGTACGGCATGTCGATGATGATCTTGATGGGCATACTATGGCTGACTCTTGTCTATTTCGAAGAGTGGGGCAGTATGGCCTCGGAACGAATCATGCTGATAATGGTCTTTGCGACCTTTCTCAGTATCGGTGTCCACATGACCACCTTCCTGATCTTTCCTGTCGCAGCCCTGTTTTTCATCATCAAGAAAACCGCACCGTCATCGACGTGGTTTGCTGTCGCCGTTTTCTTCGCGGCCGAGTTGTATCTGATTTTCGCGTTATCGTCCAGACCAAACGAGATCCCGTACTACGTTCCGGTAGCCATCCTGTTTCTTCTGTATCTGTTCTACATATTCTCCTTTGATAAGATACCCCGGATGTTCATGTGGGCCGGGTACGGCTTCATGTTAGTGATGGCGCCGTTGCTGGCAAGAGCATTCGCTCTCGCGCGCGGTATCGAGCCGCCGGAGTCCAACCGGTGGCTTGATCTGGCCGGAATCGCCGGCCTGGTTGGCTTCGGCGCGTTGATCTTGTTCGGACTCTATTGTCTCAGCAGGTACTTCGCACGTAACGCCGACAAACAACACAGAGCACAACTACTGCCCCTGATTCTCTTTACTCTTGCCTCCGTGATTATGGTGGGCCTGCTCTATGTACCCAAAGGATACACATCCTTTCTGATTCTCTCGGTACTGATGGCGGCAGGCCTGACGGCGTGGATATGGCGCGGCATCAACTGGCC
>JAUWMW010000139.1 GCA_030612965.1 bacterium | reverse complement strand
TTGAGCATCAGTTAAACGGCTTTGCCCTGAGTATCCATCGGGATATTCCGGCCGACCCGCCTCAGATTCCATGGAGCCGTCCCGGTGAGATCATCTGGCAGAAGGTCGTTACCGACTTCAATCCTCAGCAGATCAATCCCTTTACTTTAGAGGGTTGGTATGATCCCCTGACTCAGTTGGTCCTCCCGGACAACCATTCGCAGTACTTCCAGTACAATGTGTACCTCGACGAGGAAGACTGGTTCATGCAGGACTCCGGTACGATCTACTGGCTGAACATTACGGCCGGTGTGGAAGGAGTCGTTGACGGATTCTGGGGCTGGAAGACCTCAATCGAGCACTTCAACGACGATGGCGTATGGGGTGTCCCGACCTGTACTGAGCCTGACAACGGTGGTGGCACTATTACCCTGCCGGCGGATTGCAATTTCATTGGCGACGAACCGATGATGATCATCGACGGCCTCCCGCCGGGCACGACTATCGAGTTGGGTCCGATAATCCAGGCGCCGTTTACGTGTCAACATGACTATTACCCGTGCTCGCTGCCGCTGGCCCAAGGCGTCTGTGAAGGTCCCGGCGGGTCATTGGGCGGCGACGGTCACTGTTTTGAGGCGACACTTGATCTAAGTGTAACTGGCACCGGCGAGTTGACCGGGTTCAATCGTCACCTGGCGGTCTACATAGGACTGGAGGTCCACACCGAAGCACGGACGCCCGGCGACGACCTGCAGAGCTTCAACGCAATGGTGTACCGTTTGCAGGGTGAGTTGTTCGGTGACCCCGACTTCTGCACCTTCCGCGTTTATGGCGGCATGGACTTCGGTCTGCCCAGCCCCGGTCACATCACTCTGGCCAAGCTGCCTAACGGCACGTTCCAGGTCGAGAGCTTTTTTGATATCACCTACCAGATCGAGTTCGAGGGTTGTCCCGGTTCGGTGCTCGACGGCTACGCCGGTACTACCACAGCCACGGCTCGCTTCCATCAGGGCGGCACCGACTGGGTGGAACTGCTTGATCCGGCCAGCGGCGAGTCCCTTGACCTGGCCTTTGTAATTACCGGTGGCGAGGAAAGCTGCTGCATCCCGCCGATACGCGGCAACGTCGACTACGATCCCGGGGATATTATAGATATCTCTGATCTCGTCTACTTGGTAGACTACATGTTCACCGGTGGACCGGCACCCGTCTGCATCGAGGAAGCCGACATGGATTGCAGCAACGGTCCGTCACCCATCGACATTGCCGACCTGGTCTACCTGGTCGACTACATGTTCAACCTGGGTCCGGTGCCCTGTCGTTGTGACTGCGCCGACTGTCCGTAGGGGGCGGACGGACGTGACCAGACAGAATTGACAAGAATGCGGCCACTCTCGGACTACCGGGGGTGGCTGCCTTGATTACCACGAATTCTCCGCAGTTGCGGAGGTTTGGAGCTAACTGAATCGCGAGTATCAGCGCTCACCTGATAATCGCTTTGCCGAACTTGGAGGTGTTTCATGGGAAGAGTCTTAAGAGTTTCAATGCTGGGTACGCTATTGCTCCTATTGATGGCTCCAGTCGCCTTTGCCGACTGGGACCAGGGCGACCCACACAAGATGCACTACCCTCAATTGCCCGATGAAATGGGGTGGGATGTATATGGTACTTGGCCGTTTATTCTGGCCGATGACTGGAAGTGCTCGGAAACCGGTCGGGTGAAAGAAATACACTTCTGGGGCTCCTGGATGCACGGTTGGGAAGGTCAAATCCATCTGTTCAACCTGAAGATTTTCAGCGACATTCCGGCCGATCCACCGCAGGTTCCGTACAGCAGGCCGGGGGAGCTTTTGTGGGAGGCGCAGATTCCCATTTTCGAGGTCATAGTCCGAGAAATGGAGCCGTTTCCGCAGGGTTGGTACAATCCTTCCAACGGTGAGGTCTTTCCTGAAGACCATGTTACGTGGTACCAGTACAATATTTTTCTGCCCGACGAGTTGTGGTTCTGGCAACAGGAAGGGACAATCTACTGGCTCTGCATCAGCGCAGTCGTCGAGGTTCCCCAGGAGACTCAGTGGGGTTGGAAGTCCACCGGGGACCACTGGAACGACGACGCCGTGTGGGGCATCGACGATCCCCCTTACGGCTGGATCGACATTTGGGAACCATATAGACAACAGTCGCTTGACCTGGCCTTCGTAATCACTGGCGGTGAGGAGACTTGTTGTATGCCTCCGATCAGAGGCAATGTCGACTACGACCCCGGCGACGTCATCGACATTTCCGATCTGGTCTACCTGGTCGACTACATGTTTAACGGTGGGCCGGCCCCGCCCTGCTTCGAGGAAGCCGATGTGAACGCCGACGGTTCCCTGGATATCGCTGATCTTGTGCATTTGGTTGACTATATGTTCACCGGCGGACCTCAGCCGTTGCCTTGCTTCCCACGCTGACGGAAACAATGCGTTTGGACTAATAGCACTCCGATAAGAATGCGGCCACTCTCGGAATCTCCGGGAGTGGCCGTGCCGGCATCGCCTTTGATTGGAGCACCGTGGACCGGAACGCTTCAGGAGTTCGTCTTGATAGCCGACGAGACGATATAAAAGCTTGACGCAGAACAGTCGAAAAGCCATATTTTCGTATAAGTGGAGCATCAGAATAACCGCCTTTTCTGGTTTGTCTTATGCTGGTACATCCACGGAGGAATAGTTACATCATTGCGATATCAAAATCCGTTCATATGTGTTCTGGCAAATTAATAATGTCAGTAATAGCAGCTTTTTCAAGAGGAGATGTGTTATGATCAAGAAAGCTATCTTGCTCGTATGCGTGCCAGTTCTCGTGCTGTGTCTGGCGGCACTGGCTGACTGGATACCCGAGGACGGTCACAAGATGCACTGGCCGCAATTGCCGAATGAAACCGGCTGGGCGGTCAACGCTACCCAGCCGCTGATTCTGGCGGACGATTTCATGTGCATGGAAACCGGCTGGATCAAGGACGTCCATTTTTGGGGCGCCTGGAGGCACGGGGATGAAGGTCTGGTTCAGACGTTTTGGCTGAGCCTCCATGCCGATATCCCGGCTGACCAGAGCCCGACCGGTTACAGCATGCCGGGGGAGACCCTGCGCGAATGGGAAATATCAGACTGGACGGCGGTGCCGATCGATCCGCCGACTATGGAGGGCTGGTACGATCCGTTCAATAACGACGTTTTCCCGGACGACCACTATGCGTACTTCCAGTATAATGTCTTTCTGCCCGAAGCCGACTGGTTCCCGCAGGACTCAGGGACCATTTATTGGCTGAATATCTCGGCCGTCGTTCAGGACCCGATTAACACCCAGTGGGGGTGGAAGTCAACCCAGGATAATTGGAATGACGACGCCGTCTGGGCTGAATGGTACGATCTTAGCTGGGAGGAAATGTACGAACCCAGTGCGCCGATCCTGGACGGATTCAACATTGTGATTGACCCGTTTGGACAATTCGTCAGTGGCGGCAGCGCGACTGCATGGGGTCAGGGTTGGTATTTCTATCCCGAGACCGAATGGTGGAATATTTGGTTTTACGACCATCCGTTCGACTCGATGCGCACGAAGGAGATGAACCTCATCGTCGATGTCATGAAGATGGATCCCAGCCAGGCATCGTATGTTGAAATCGCGCTCAATTGGTCTACGCCCTGGTACGACACGATTCCTAACGATTCAACTCCACCGTTGCCGGGGGTTCCGGAAGACTCCGCGATCGGTCGTTTCATTCTCTTCGGTGGTCCGGACCTGGAGGGGCATTTCGAAGAGTTTTTCGTGTTACCCGACTTCAATCCCGAGTGGGTCTCGGTTGATGTGCGTGGTTATAATTTCGAGATTTTTGGAGAAGTTTACCATGAGTGCATTGGGTCACTCGATCTGGCGTTTGTCATTACCGGTGGCCCCGGCGAACCGGACACTTGTGACTACTACAAGTCGCCATATCTCGACTATGTCCCGCAGGGTATGCCGGACTTTGATATGAAGCAGCCTGGTTGGATTGACCTCAACGGCAAGTGGTCCCACGACGGCCCGGCCGCGCTGGCTAACTGCATCTGGTGGTTTGACTCCAAGTTTGAGACCGTCCCGGTCGATCCCAGGCCGTTCTGGCCCGGTCCCGGCAACCCGCCGCTCAACGACAACTACCCGCTGCTGTCGAGCTACGATCCCGCCTTGCAGTGGGATGATCACGATACTAACAACGTGCAGCCGTTTATCAACGACCTGGCTAACAATTACTTGAACACCAACCCCGGCGGTGCTGGCGGCACGCGCGATATTGACCTTGTCAACGGCTTCCGGGCCTACCTGAATGCTCTTGGTATGGCGCCCGACTACCGCGATACCATCGTGCCGGTACCTTCCTTTGAATACATTCAGGGCGAAGTGCTGGTGAGTCAAGATGTGATTCTGCTGTTCGGGTTCTACGAGGAGGATGCCGCTGGCGATTGGACCAATTATCTCGGCTCGCACTGGGTGACAACAGCCGGTGTCTGTACTCATGATCGGATCATCTGTATCAGTGACCCGTATCTCGATGCCCTCGAGGGTGAGCCGCCAGCCGGCTCCGCGCATGGCGGAACGGTGCATAATGATGCCGACAACATCAGCGGCCCCCACTCTCAAATACAGCACGATCCCTATACCTGTGTTTCGATGATTCCGCCTGGATGGACCGGCCCGGTGGAAGTCGTCAATTATCCTACCACTGCGGGGATCATCAACCAGTTTAACGGGATGAACGCCTCAATCGATCCGGGTTTCTGGGGTGGCGGCCCTGTCCATGTACTCATCCAACATGCCTATGTGATCTGTCCGGATACAGCAGTAGACACCTGTGACTACTACAAGTCGCCTTACGATGACTATGCGCCGTACGGTATGCCGGACTTCGACCAGAAGCAGGATATGTGGATCTACCCGCCCAGCGGGGCGTGGAGCTACTGCGGCCCGGTGGCGCTGGCGAACTGCTTCTGGTGGTTCGACTCCAAGTTTGAACCGAGTCCACAAGATCCGAAGCCATTCTATCCTGATCCGGCGCACATGCTGAATGACGGGTACAATCTGGTGTACTCATTCGATCCCGGTGGTGTGTGGGATGACCACGACACCAACAATGTCATGCCGTTCGTAGACTCGATGGCCTTGTACTGCCTAACCAACTCAAGCGGTAGCGGCACCAATGTCTTCGAGCTGGCTCAGGGTGCTCAGGACTGGATTGACAGTGTCGGGCTGAGCGGCAAGTACACGGTGAATCTATTCCCGGTCGATCCGGCCTTTGGCTTCGATCAAATCCGAGATGAGGTTCTGATCAGTCAGGATGTCATTCTGCTGTTAGGCTTCTATGAAGACTTCGGCGGCAACTGCGAACGTGTCGGCGGTCACTTTGTCACCGTTGCCGGGACTTGCACTGATCCGCTGGATTCGGCACTTTGCATTTCCGATCCGTATTTCGATATGAACGAGGGTGAACCGCCGGCCGGTTCGGCTCACGGTTCCAGTGTGCACAACGATGCGGCTAACATCTCCGGCCCGCACGGCACCATGCACCATGACAAGTACTGGGTCACCCCGAACACCTGCCCGCTAATCGCGCCGCCGTTCTTCACCTGCGAGTTGCCGGGCTATCCGGTCAATGCCGGTAACGTACCGGTCTGGTATGGACAGAACCGGCCCGATACCACTATCGACCCGATCCTGCCACAGGGTGGACCGATACATACGATCATCGAGTACGCAGTGGTCATCTGTCCCGACACCACGCCAGAGCCGACCGGCGCATGCTGTGAGCCGCCGTATGGTCTCTGTCACATCATGACGCAGTTCTCATGCGATAGCGCCGGCTGGGATTACAAGGGTGACGGCACCACCTGCACACCCAACCCGTGCGACTCCTGCGATTATCAGACGCCGGGCGATGTCGACAACGACGGCAATATCAATGTCGCTGACATCGCATACCTGATCAGCTTCCTGTACAAGGGTGGCCCTGCGCCGCCGGTGATGGCCAACGCTGATCCCAACGGTGATTGCTGCATTGACTATCGCGATGTTCTCTATCTGATTCAGTTCCTGTACCAGTACGGCCCACCGCCGGTTAACTGCACCTGTGTCATGCCGCCGGTCTGCATCCCCGCTCCGGGTACCTATGTCCCCGGCATAGTCAAGCACAACACCGACGGTTATCTGCCCACCGACGGTAGCCCCATCGGGACCAGTTGGCACGAACTGTTCCCGGGCTATTGTGAGAACTGGGTTTGCAGCAGTTGGGTGGATAACGGCGACGGTATACTCAGCTACTGTGATACGGTCGACTTCTACCACCCGACGACCGGTGCAAAGACGCTGGAGCACGTCGAACTGGTCACGCCGACGATTACCCTGGTCGGCGTCGTCGATCCCAGCGACACACTGTACCTCGATCTGATCGATCCGCCTAAT
>JAUWMW010000219.1 GCA_030612965.1 bacterium | reverse complement strand
CTTTCCATCATCAGCGTTTTTTCAGATACCCAGGGACATTACCTCTCAGAATCGAGCATCGCATCCTGTGATCTGACCACCAACCCCAATTACACTGTGCCGAATTCGGTATTGTGCTCGGTCACACCTTCGACTATACTGTCATAGACTCTGTTCCACAGTTGTGAAGTCACATCAATAACGACCTCGGAATCAAGGAGCCGTAGCATGGGACATATGGTTGGCAAAGATACCTACCGGCAGTTGGGCCGAAAAATCGATGGCCTGATGACCCGCGCCCCTTGGAACGACACTTTTCACGCTATCGTAAAGGAACTGTACACTACCGACGAAGCCGACCTGATCGTCCGGATGCCGTACGGAATGGCATCGTTCGACAAGATCGCCCAAGTCACCGGTTACGACAGCACCAGACTGAAAAAGCTGCTTGAGAGTCTCTGCTCCAAGGGGCTGGTGATGGATATTAGCCTTGGGGGAAAATACCAGTACATGGTTTCGCCTCTGGTTGTCGGCATTTTTGAGTTCACTATGATGCGCACCCAGGGCAAGCTGAACACCAAGGAGTGGGCACGGCTGTTTCACGATTACCTCAATGACCCCGACAGTTTCTACAAGGCCAATTGCGGGTCTGGCCAGAAAATATCTCCGCTAAGAGCACTGCCGCACGAGGGCACGGTTGTCGATGCAGACCATGTCGAGGTGCTGGATTACGAAAAGGCGACCGCGATTGTGGAAAGCGCCGACAAGTTTGCTATTGGCACTTGCTCCTGCCGACACGAAAAACTGCACATGAACCAGAAGCTGTGCGACGTTCCGCTTGAAACCTGTTCGACATTCGGCCCTGCTACTGAGTGGATGATCCGCCGCGGCTTTGCTAAAGAAGTATCCCGGACCGAGATGCTGGAGAACAACGCCCGCTCCAAAGAAATGCGCCTGGTGCTGTGTGCCGACAATGTTCAACATGACATTTCGTACATCTGTCATTGTTGCGGTTGTTGCTGCAATATCTTGCTCGGCGTGAGCCGTTTTGGGTATCCCAACACAGTGGTGACTTCGAATTATATCGCTGAAATCGACAACGATGAATGCGCCGCCTGCGGTACCTGCGAAGAGGCCTGTCCGGTGAATGCTATCGAAAGCAACAAAAGCACAAACGGCGATATTCCCCAGGTGAACGAGGAAATCTGTTTAGGTTGCGGCGTCTGTGTGCTCGACTGCAGCACCGATTCGCTCAAACTTGTGCCGCGCGAGCAGCGGGTGTTACATCCGGAGGATACTTTTGAGCGGGTCATTCTGCAGAGTCTTGAGCGCGGGAACCTTCAAAACCTGATATTTAACAATCCGCAGAGCAACGCCCATGGGTTCATGCGGGCAATGGTCGGCGGATTTCTGAAATTGCCACCGGTCAAAAAATCGCTGATGTCCGATGCTCTCCGATCACGTTTCCTGACTTTCATGCGAAGGGGGTAAGCCGATGGCATCCTGTTTACTCCTGATGACGCCGCTAAGTTCAAGAGTGCTCTGGAAGAAGCTATCGCTGGGCAATAGTGCTGACGTAATCAAGGCACTACCACAGATAGAGCATGACAATTCCCGGCAGGCGACCGTTACGTTTACAGGATTCAATCGCGTTGGATTGTCACGGGATTCTAAGTAACTCGTTCGCAGACGATAAAAAAATACGCCATCAAGGACTCGAACCTTGGACCCGCTGATTAAGAGTCAGCTGCTCTACCAACTGAGCTAATGGCGCACAAGTAAACTTGTTCTATTGGCAAGCCTGTCTTATGGCTTGCCTGCGAAATCTTCACGATGTAAAGAGCCTTACGACCAGTGGCACGAAACCCTCAAGCCGCGCTGCAATATAAATACCTCGGCAAATGACGCAAGTGTTTTTGCGCGGCGAGTCTGAAAGGTCGGCAGATGTGGACATCCGCCGGGCACGGAATCGCTGAACGGCTTGCCACCTTCACACCCTCACTTCCATTTCAAAAACTCCTGCACATCGGTACCCCACCCACAGTGAAACGTCCGGTGGGTTCTTGTTACCGGGATTTTCCAAAAAAGCATCGGGTGGTGGTTACTGTGCGTGGTGTACGTCCTCGTGCGCCACGTGGATACAGGGGCAGACAAGGACGTCTGCCGCCCACAAACAGAACTTCAAATGTGAATCCATCTGCCGGGCACGGAATCGCTGAACGTCACCCTTCGACTCCGCTCAGCATGACGATGGGCACGGAGGGCCCAAAGAGTGGCTTGCCACCGTGCCGCCTTGTCACCACTTCAAAAACTCCGGCACGGTACCAGCATCCGTGTCAATTCCGACGCCGTAGTTGTCGGCCCCGAAAGTCGAGTCCGTTCGCACCGTCTGCAGCCAGAGACTGTTCTCGATGGCGGTGGGATGCACCCATTCGCCCGTGCTGTCGAATTCGAAATACTTGTCGAGTCCACCGATATCGATGAAGCCGCCGAACGACTTGGCATAGGTGTAGTAAGGTGTCAGCTTCGAGGGTATGAGGTAGTCCTGTCTAAAGGTAGCTTCGCCCAGGCCGGGCGTTCCCTTGCCGAGGTAGTAGGCGTCATCACCGCCGATGTCGACCAGAAAGGCGCACGAACGAATCTGCGCCAACCCCATCGAGATCATCTTAGCTCGGTAGACGTCATCACCTCCTTTGTTAATCAAAAGAGCGTTGGTGTAGTCCCAGCCAAAACCCAGCGCCGCGCCTGCTGTTTCAAACAGTTCATGACGATCATCCCCGCCTTCATCCAGCAGGATACCGTTGCAATAATGCGCGCCGGAACCCTGGGTGAAGTAGCATGATTCGTAGATATCGTCGCCGCGACGGTCGACGGCTATCCCGGTCGCAAACCAATATCCAACCCCAAGCGTCCAGTTGCCGGAATAGTAACGGTCATCACCATGGATATCGATAATCGCTCCCAGTCCCCCGGCCCAGGCGTGACCATCGGAGCCGTCGCCACGCCGCCCAAACCCGGCCCCTTGCGCATTGTTGCCGTTGATTTTGTTTTCACTGTGGTAATCACCACGATCGTAGTTCTCACTGAACGGTTCGGCGGTGTACTTATCGTTACCGTCGAACGATGCGCACACGCCGATACCTCCGCCGACGCCACCCATCCCCTGACCGTCGCCGTAGAGATAGTAGGTGTCATCTCCCAGACCGTCAAGACAGATACCTATCCCGAAATACCCCACCCCTTGCGCCGACAGGCGAGCCTGATACTGATCGTCGCCGCACCGGTCCATTAGAACACCTACCCCGAACAGCCCTGCACCTTGCGCATAGATAGATCCATAGTAATGGTCATTCCCTTGGACATCCAGCACCAGACCGACACCAAGCAGACCGACTCCAGCCGACGGCATGGCCTGCTGCTGCTCGTCACCATAAGTGTCATCGCCGCCCAAATCGATCAGTACCGAGACCGGGTTGCTAAGCGAATAAGTTGCGCCCGGTGTGCCGCGATAATGCGTCTTTCGACCGAAGTCGATTATCAGGAGACTGTTGGAGGCATCGTACTCAAAAGTACCTCGGTGGGACGACGAAAACAGTCCAACCTGGCCGAACGGTGTACCGAACTCCAGTTCGAAGTCATCCGGTACCTGATCGACCAGGGATTCCAACTCCGAGGCAGCCTCCTCGGCGGCGGCAGCGACCTTGAGAGCGGCATAATGCAGCGACGGCCAGTCGATTGTTGCGGCCAGATCGTCCAACTCGGGATAGTACACCATCCCGTCAGCCTGGGTATCAGCCAGGTCGCGGATATTGAACGCTTTTTCCATATCCTCGCGATCGCAGTTGCGAAAGGCCAGGTTGCGCCATCTGACAGCATCGGTCAGGTTGACGATCAGTCGGGCGATGACAGTCTTGATTGTATCCGGCAGCCCGGCGGACCCCTCGCGTATTTGTTGTTTGTAATTGGGCCAGTCGGCTTCGCTGCCGAAGGTGTAGAACTCGGTTGCTCGTCCAGCCAGGGCAAACAGTTGATCGACCGCCGTCACCAGCGGTTCATCGTCGGCCGGCGCAGGGATCAGGTTGGCTGAGTACGACCTGAAACCGCCCAGTTTCTTGTCGACGCCGAGGTTGTAGACCAGCTTGTAGAGACCATCGTGCGCACTGTCGGTGTAGGCTGGGTCGAGATAGAACTCAACCGTGTTGGCCATGACAGCGGCGTAGTCGTATAGCTTCAGTGGTTCGGCGAAGAGGGCGTCAAACGATGTCA
>JAUWMW010000054.1 GCA_030612965.1 bacterium | reverse complement strand
TGTAGGTCAGGTTCCTTGGAACCTGACAGGCAAGCCTGCTTTTCGCGCTTCGCGCGTCAGGATCGCAGGGATCCTGCCCTACAGGTTGTATTCCCGCCTTCGCGGCAATAATAAAGAGAAGCCGTCGACGTAGGGGAGCATCCCCGTGATGCTGCCGCCGTGCGAAGCGCGAGAAACACGGCTTGATCGTGCTACCGGCGTAGCGTGTCGATTAGTTGCTTGTTGTAGTAATTGATCATGTCTTCGCGGCGCAGGACACCGATCACCTTCTTCTCATCAGAATGCTCTACCACCGGAATCAGTTGCAGGTCTCGCAGACCGAACAAGCGGTATGCTTTCTCCAGATCGTCATCGGCAAACAGCACCGTCGTTCCCGGACGAACCAAGTCCTGAGCAATCACCAGAAAGTCCAGAGAATGTTCGCTCATCACCGACCTGATATCCTGAAACGAAAGAACACCGCGCAGACGATCCTGATGGTCAGTAACGATGAAATACGATTCACTCGATTGTTGAATATTGCGAAAGATCGTATGAAGTGGCGTCGCGGTGCGCAAGGTCTCGAATTTGCGATCCATGATCTCCGAAACCAGGTGCGAGCGTAGAACATTGATGTCCTTACCGCCACGAATATCGATGCCGCGTCGAGCCAGTTTAACAGTATAGACCGAATACTCGAATAGCTTGCCGGCCACCAGCGCCGAGAAGACCACCGTCACCATCAAAGGCAGGATGATGCGATAGTCGGAGGTCATTTCAAAAATAATCAACAACGCTGTCATCGGCGCGTGCGTGGCCGCCGCCACCATCCCGGCCATCCCGACCAGAGCGTAAGCACCGGGCGAGGCCGTAACATTGGGGAAAAGGTGATTCACGCCAAAGCCGAAGGCGCCGCCGGCCACCGCACCCATGAAGAGCGACGGCGCAAAGATGCCCCCCGAGTTACCGGAACCGAGCGTTAACGATGTGGCCAGAAGTTTCAGGAAGATCAGAATCAGGAGCAGCGATACACCCAAATCTCCGTGCAGGGTCAAACCAATCGTCTCGTATCCATCGGCCAGCACCTGCGGATAGAAAACGGCGATCCCTCCAAGGAGGAGTCCTCCGACCGCCGGTTTGGTCCAACCGGCGATTTTCAATTTGTCGAAAACGTCCTCAAACCAGCTAAGCGTACGCGTGAACAGCACACCAGCACCGCCAAGAGCGATACCCATAAGAGTGTACAACGGGATCTCCCACGCCGACACCAGCGAGTAGCTGGGCACTTCAAAAGCCGGGTGATCCCCCATGAAGCTGCGCGTGACGACCGACGCTACCACTGACGAAATGATCACGGGAGAAAAAGTCTTGATCGTAAAGTCGCCGAGGATTATCTCCAGTGAGAATATCACGCCCGCTATCGGTGCGTTGAACACCGCCGAGATACCGGCGGCCGCGCCACAGCCGACCAGCACCTTGACCCGATCGCCGGACATGTGAAAAACCTGTCCAATCGAGGACCCGATGGCCGAACCGATTTGCACGATCGGCCCCTCGCGTCCTGCCGACCCACCGGAACCAATACAGATAGCTGAAGCAATCGTCTTGGCAACCGCCACCCGGGCACGAATGATTCCACCCAGACGGGCCACGGCGTTCATCACCTCCGGGACACCGTGCCCCTTAGCTTCAGCGGCGAACTTATAGACGATCGGTCCCACTATCAGCCCACCGACCATTGGAATCAGTGGGAGCCACCACTTGTACCCGCCGCTTCCCACCGCCTCGGTCAGAATTTGATCGGTCAGACCAAAAGCCAGCCTGTTAAAATACTGTATGAGCCAGGTGAAGCCCATGGCGCCAAAGGCGGTGGCCAAACCCACGAACACCGCCAGCAGAATGAGAATATGGGTTCCGTGAAACTGGAACCGATTGGACAATTTTTCGAGTGTTCTGGAAGCCATAGCTCCGGAATTTATCCAATTCGAAATCGATCACCAAGTCTTAATTGCACGTTTTTGAGTACTGGACGCGGACCTTCCGCTTAATTGGCTTGACATTATGCGGGGTGATGCTTAATCTTGATCCGATCCTCTCTGATGCAAACGAAGAGGAGCTATTGGTATGATGACTATGCGCAAAAAAGCAGACGCGATTATAATCGGCGGCGGTATCATTGGTGTCGCCACCGCCTTCTACCTGGCTCGCGAGAAGTTCGGTCAAATCATCCTGTTGGAAAAAGAAGTTCTATCGGGTGCGGGCGCAACTTCAAAAGCGGCCGGCGGCATCCGGGCCCAGTTCTCCACTAAGGTGAATATCGAAATGTCCATCCTGTCAGAGAAAATTATGGCCCGGTTTGAGGATGAGACCGGACATGAGGCTTTGTTCGACCGCGTCGGGTACATGTTCCTGCTCGAGGACGATGACGACGTCAAGCGGTTTCGCGCCGACTACAATCTCCAGAAATCCGTGGGGCTTGATGTCCAACTTCTGAACCCGGAGGATATTAACCAATACGCTCCCCATGTGTCGCTCGACGGTATCCAATTGGCCTCCTATTGCCCCGGCGACGGCCTTGGCGACCCGCACGAATTCCTAACCGGCTACGCGAAGGGAGCCCGCAGACTTGGTGTCGAATTCGAGTTCGGCTGCGAGGTGACCGGGATCGAATGTGAAGGCGGGAAGGTCTGCGGTGTAGAAACCAGTCGCGGTGGCATCAGTTCTCCTCTGGTCATAAACTGCGCCGGGCCACAAGCCGGTGTGATCGGGAAAATGGTCGAAGCCGAAGTACCCGTACAGCCGGTGCGACGACAGATTGTCACTACCGGTGAACTGGACTTCGTAAAGCCGTCTTTTCCGATGGTGGTCGATGTGAAATCCGGACTGTACTGTCACAAGGAATCCCGGGGTATGCTTCTGGGCTGGGCCGACAAATCGGTGGAACCGTCGTTCGATGTCTCAATCGATCCCGACTACACGGATGCTATCTTAGAGAAAGCGCTTCATCGTATTCCGCAGTTGGAACAGGCTGAGGTGGCCAACGAGTGGGCGGGACTGTACGAGGTGACGCCCGACCATCATGCTATCATCGGTTGGGAACCGAAGGTGGCGGGGATGTTCCACGTCGTCGGGTTCTCCGGCCACGGCTTCATGCATGCGCCCGCCGCCGGTTTGGTCACGGCTCAGGTTCTGACCGGACAGGAACCATCGGTGAATGTCTCGAAACTCTGCCCCACCCGGTTTGCACGGGGCGCCGTCGTTGAGGAAACGAACGTAATCTAACCACCAGCCGCCACACCGGCGGTTGCGCATAGCTGGGAGAAATCACCATGAAACGATTGGTGATCGTCGTTGTCTTCATTCTTATCGCTGCTGGTGCGCGAGCCCAGGAAGGCTGCCCGGCCGACCGTGCCGCCGCCGCCGGGTTTGCCTCCTTCGAAACGTTCCACCACATCATGGGCCCTGCCTGGCATCAAGCTTGGCCGAAGAAAGACTACGAAGCGCTGCTGGCCGCCGGTCCCAAATTCGCCGACGCTTTTGTGGCAATCGAACAGCTTAAGCCTCAGTTGAAGTCGGAAGTACGCCGGCGGAGCTTTGTCGAACAACGACAGCTTCTTGGAAAACTGGTCGTTAAGTATGCCAAAGCCTGCGAACAGGGGGACAGTGCCGTCGTATACCAACTCATGCCCGACCTCCATGACGCCTTCGAGGCGACCGCTGCTACCCTGCTGCCGGTAAGTTTCCCTGAGTTCGAGGGGCTGGTCATCACGCTTGATATTATTGTGGGAACGCATCTCCCCGGCAACAACGTGAAGGGGTTGGTTGGTTCCACCGAGACCCTCCTGGCCAAAATGGAAAACCTGATTGTGGCTCCGCTCCCGACTGAACTCGAGGCGGCAGAGGACGAGATCACGCCGAGACTTGAGATGATGCGGCATCTGGTGCTGCACATGCTGGAGGCGTTGTATCAGAACGATATCAAGGAGTACATTATCTACGCCACGGAACTCAGAGTCCAGACGGACGAGTTCATTGCTATGTATCTTTGAGATTGGGACAGGGATTCGAACAGCACGGGGAGGTCGGGAATACTGAATCAGTGGAGGCATTGAGATGTTCATTAGACATTTCAGAAAACAGAGTTTGTCACTTGTCATCGTGTTGATGGTGTGCGTTGCATCGGCGACGGCCCAGAGACTCCGTCCTCCGCGAATGTACACCGCCTACGCCGAGGATTCGCTGCAAATAGCGGTATGGGTGTCCGGGTCCATAAGCGATCCGGCCGCTCCCATAGCCTTAATGCTGCCGATGATGGGACACACGCACGACAGCTATGACCTCTTAAGGAACTCTGTCGTGTTGAGAGAGGAATCATATGCCGGTCCCGGCTGCACCCTAGGGGCACCACATTTTGTCAGCTATGACCTTCGCGGACATGGTCGATCCACCATCCGAGGAAAGGACACTCTCGCTTTCAGAACGATGACCATGGCCGAATTCGCGAAATACCCTCAAGACGTCAAGTGGGCGATTGATTCCGTTTGGCCGCAAGTGACGAAAAGCGGAGGTGGCCATTACCTGATCGGCGCGTCGATCGGCGCCAACACCGCAATGATGGTCAGTGAGCTTTTGCCGTCGGTGTCCAAGGTGGCGCTGCTCTCCCCTGGTGAGGACTACCGCGGTCTGAAACCGGCTGAGGCGCTGAAGAAGTTCAAAGGGAGGATTCTGATATTTGCTTGCGAAGATGATAAGTACTCGGCTGCCTCCTCGCGAAAACTGGCAGCGATGAAAGAGGAACATTGCACGCTGCACATTTTCGAGGGCTCGGATCACGGCACCGACATCATCGACAACAACCCCGAGGCAATGAGAATCCTTGTCGATTGGTTGTGTACCCCCTGAATGAACTGTGAGGTCAGGTCGTGTCCGTATCCTCTTCGGGCGGTAGCGGAATCATCTTGATATTGTCGTAGTAAACTACCGAGTCCGGTTTGTCGACGCGCATGAGACGCCGCAGTACGCTGCGGATATGTTCGGCCGAGGTCTCGATTCGTTGCAGCTTCTCCTTCAACTCGTCGTCGATGCCCGCCTTGGTTCTCAAGAGATTGGCGATCCCGAGAATAGGAGTTAGAGCGTTGTTGATCTCGTGGTTGGCTGTTACCGCCGTCTCCTGAATCCCCTCCACCTTGGCCGCGTCCAGAGACTTTCGATCCGCCGAGACCTCTTTGGTCAATCCGGCCGCGGCGAAGTTGAGCGCGAGTAGCGCGCAAAGTGCCTCCAGGAACAGATCCTCCGATATGATCGTTCGCACCCCTTCCTGCAATCCGATGACAGCACCGAAAACCTGGGCGCCTCGCCGGAGCGGCAGGGTAAAGGAATGAGTCGGTGGGTTGCCTGCGAACGACAGGTAAGCCGACTCCAGCTGTTTCTCGCGCCGCAGCCCGGCGTACAACTCCTCTTCGAGGGTCTGCAAACGCTGCCGGTCGACTTCAGACACTTCATAAACAGCTGCCAACGTAGGCTTGCCCTTCTCATCCCAAAGATGCAACGCCGCGGCCGACAGACCAACCAGCGCGGCAACCTGCTCCAATGCCGTTTGGGCCGACGCCATACCGTCCACTCCCGCCGAGCCGGCTACGGCCAACTGTCTGAGAATCTCGTATTTGCTGCTGTCTTTACTCATCTTTCACACAAATCGAAGCAACCGTACAGGCCATGTTGAGCAAATCGAATGCCTCGCCGCCGATTACCCGGGCGGCTGCAGTAAATCAGATAGTAGTTATAAAGGTAAAGCCAGAGCGGCTTCTCCACCAGTCCTTTCTTGTGCAATTATTGAACAGATCCACCTCCCGCCCGTTGGGCTGTGCAGTCGCCTTCAGGTAATATGAGGTAAGACAACCGCCAAATCATTTGACATTCGCCACCCGGGGCGATACATTTAGCGCTTTCCGGGCCGGCGCCCTAGGAGAAATTATGCTGGATGACCTCATGCACGACAATTGCGGTGTCTTTGGGATCTTTGGAAACGCCAAGGCGTCGGAGTTGACGTACTTCGGTCTCTACTCGCTGCAACATCGTGGTCAGGAATCGGCCGGTATCGTTACTTCCGATCAGGGCACAATTCGCATGCACAAAGGAATGGGTGAAGTGTCGGATGTATTCGGCGATGAGCAAACCATCAACAAACTCACCGGCAACATGGCCGTCGGTCACACCCGATACAGCACCACCGGCGCCTCATCTCTCATAAACATCCAGCCCTTCCTGATTACCAACCGTCGCAGCAGTGTCGCCATCGCTCACAACGGCAATCTTACCAACGCGACGAAACTGCGCTCGCGGCTGGATGCCAGGGGATCGATCTTCCAGACAACTTCGGACACCGAAGTCATTCTGCACCTGGCAGCGCGTTCAAACAAGAGACGGCGGATCGACCGCATCTGTGATGCCTTATCCAGTGTTAAGGGCGCCTTCTCCGTCCTGTTCCTGACCGAAAACAGTATCATCGCCGCCCGTGACTCCCATGGCTTTCGCCCCCTGTGCCTTGGCAAGTTGCGCCGGTCGTGGGTAGTAGCGTCCGAAACCTGCGCCTTTGACATAATCGGCGCTCGTTACGTGCGCGACATCGAACCGGGGGAGGTTCTGGAGATATCCGCAAAGGGTTTGCGCTCGCGGTTTCCCATGAAAAAGACAAGGGCGGCTTGCTGCATTTTCGAATACATCTATTTCGCCCGCCCTGATTCCAAGATCTTCGGCGTGAATGTCGACAAAATCCGACGCCGTCTCGGTCGACGGTTGGCGCGCGAGCATCCGGTCGAGGCTGATATCGTCATAGGTATCCCCGACTCGGCCAATACTGCCACGCTGGGATATTCGGAAGAGTCCGGTCTTCGTTTTGAGATCGGTCTCATCAGAAACCACTACATAGGACGCACCTTCATCGATCCCCATCAGGACATCCGCGACCTGGATGTCAAAGTCAAATTCAACACGGTCCGAGGGGTGCTCAAGGGTCGCCGGGTGGTGGTCGTGGATGATTCGATAGTGCGCGGCACTACCTCACTCAAACTGGTAAAGCTGATCCGCGAGGCGGGCGCTAAGGAAATCCATTTCCGAGTCTCCTCTCCCCCGATCATTTCTCCGTGTTTCTACGGTATCGACATGCCCACCCGGAAGGAACTGATCGCCTCAAGGCTGTCGCTCAAGGAAATCGAGCGTTATCTGCAAGTGGATTCCCTGCGCTATCTTTCGCTGAAGGGAATGCTGGCAATCAAGGCTCTGCCGGACACCAGATTCTGCGATAGCTGTTTCTCCGGCAAGTACCCGATCAAACCGCCGTCCATCAACGGCAAGGAACGGTTGGCCTCGAAGCGTAGTCGCTCCGCCTGATCTCGCTCTGATCGTCTGGTGACATCACTAACATCTGCCGATAACCACATAGATTCGGCTATTGACGTGACGGCGACGACCCGTATATTATAAGGGTAGGTGTTACATGTACCTGCCCCGGTCTTCCTCACCGACCGTCGACATGTAAGAAATCCAGAACGGCACGTTTGGAGAATCCATGACGATGAAACCAGCGATCACAGTTCTGATCGGCCTTGCTGTTTTCTTGGGCTGTTATGTCACCGGCGATGATGCCCTGGCAGCTTCCCGGCAATCGATACCCGATTACTCCTTTGATCTCATCCCGCGCCGAGCGGCGGAAAAAACGCAGCCTGTGGCCGTCCACCCCGAGGCGATTGTATCTCACGTGGTTGTCAAATTCGCTGAATCATCTCGGGCTCGGTTCCGGTCCGGACGTTTGGTGTCCGGCGCCGGCGTTTCTCTGTCCGCTGCCGAGACCGCTCTGCAGCCTTACTTTGATGGCCGGTTTGGGCGTCTGTTTGCTGACTTTTCGGAAGCCAAACTCGACCGGGACAAGGAGGTATTTCAGGGTCGTTCACGTCATGAACTGGCCGATCTTAATAGCTACTATCGCATTGAGGTGACCGAGCCGGGAGCAGCCGAGCAGTTGGTGCGGACGCTGAACGCACTGGATGAAGTCGAGATCGCCTATGTCGAGCCAAGGCCGGAGGTGGCTGAGGATATCGACCCACCGACTCCGGACTATCAGGCCAATCAGGACTATCGCGAGGCGGCTCCGGACGGAGTCGACGCCGACTACGCCAACAATCTGCCCGGAGGTGACGGCAATGGCGTCAAAATTATCGACATCGAAATCAATTGGCAAACAACACACGAGGACCTTGACAAGGCGCTGGGCGCCGTTATCGGACCGTACCCCGGCAGCGGTTCTTCCAGCAACCACGGCACTGCCGTGCTGGGTGAAATGGTCGCCGGCAACAACGGTTACGGCATGACCGGTATCTGCTACGGCGCTGATGTCGCCATGGTGTCCATCAGCACCATGTCCACGGCACAGGCGTTGTACACGGCCATCGAAAACTTGCAACCGGGGGATGTGATTCTTATTGAGTTGCACGCACCTGGTCCTCGTTACAACTTTCAGTCACGACCGGACCAACTCGGATATGTCTGCATGGAATACTGGCAGGCCAATTATGATGCCATCCTGTACGCCTGGGCCAATGGAATCACCGTCATGGAGGCAGCCGGCAACGGCGCTGAGGATTTCGATGACCTCGGGCTGTACGGCCAGCTATTCGACACCACCTATCGCAATTCGCACGCTATCGTCATCGGAGCCGGGTACCCCGCAGCGGATGCGTCAGACTTGCAGCGGCTCGGCTTCTCCAACTTCGGCGAGCGCGTCAACCTTCAGGGCTACGGCACTGGTGTGTACACCTGCGGTTATGGATCGCTGTTCGACGGCGACGGAGACATGGATCAGTATTACACCGCAACGTTCGGCGGGACATCGTCGGCTTCACCTATCGTGACCGGCGCCGGCGCCTGCCTGCAGGGTTATTACAAGACCAACCACGGCGCCGTGATGACTTCCGACATGATCCGTGACCTGCTCGTAACGACCGGCACTCCGCAATTAGGCGACACCTCCGAACATATCGGCCCGCGCCCTGACTTGCTCTCTGCAATCACCAATCTCTCCCCGCCCCCATCGCTGTATGCTCTGCCGATACTGATCGACACCTCGCTGGATGAGGGCGCCATTGCCACGACCGACGTCTGGTTGTTCAATCGTTCGATATCGCAGGCCATCGATTTCGGCCTTACCGATAACGACAGCTTGTTCAAAACTCTGGGTGACTGGTTGTCGGCGGCGCCGACGTCCGGGACGGTACCGGCTTCCGACTCCGTGCTGGTGACTGTAACCCTGGACGCAACCGTCATCGAGGATCAGGTCGACCGGTACCGCGGGATGCTCACCATCGACTGGGGTCCATCGGGCGGCAGTCTCGACTCGGTGACCTGCGTTCCTGTCTACCTGACTATTCCGTGCGACGATACGACCTACGCTGCGACCAGTTCCGATGATCCGGAAGGACCGACCTTCCGATGGATCTCCGCCAGGACTTTGGGCACACGGATTCCCTTTGGCAACTTCTACCACCAGTCGAGCGGCAATCCGCTCGATGACGGCAGCGTCGGGCCGCGCAACATCGGCTTCAACTTCCCGTTCTATGATACCACCTATAACCGAGTGTTCATTGGTGTCAACGGCGCTGTGTCGTTCACCGACACCAACCTCAATGTCAACGGATACTTCGGCGGGCTCGATCTGCCAGGTGCACCGTTCGCAACTTTCATCGCGGCTTTCTGGAGCGACTTGATCTTCGACACCATAGCCGTACCGGAGGCTGGTATCTACCTCTACAACGTCCCTTCTTATGACACGCTGGTTATCGAATGGTATCGCCCGTCCAATTTCAATCTGGCCTCGGACACCACGATCAACTTCGAACTACTGCTGACTCAAGATGGGTGCATCGTTTATCAATATCTGGACGTCGGCATCAGTGGTCTGGAGCAGTCGGCGCTAGTAGGTGTGTCTGAGATCGGCTGCCGTGGCTTCAGCCATGTGAACGGCGGCGATATCCCAGAGAACGTAGTCTCGGATTCCTTATCTGTACGTATCTTCTATACCGATCGTGAGTGGGTCATGTCCGGAAATATAGACGGTCAGCCGGGTATCGACATCGCTGACCTGGTGCATTTGGTGGACTTCATGTTCACCGGGGGCCCCGAACCTATCCCGTACGAATCGGGCGACGTCAACTGCTCCGGCGCTCCCATCGACATCGCCGACCTGGTACACTTGGTCGACTGGATGTTCAACTCCGGCCCCGCTCCCTGCTACTACCTGCAGCCGCTGTAAGGCAACACGCGCGACCCTATTGTCACCCTTTGCGCAGTCGAAGGGTGCCCGCCATGTCTGTCACCCCGCACAGGCCCGGTGCCCCACAGCTCGCTGTGGGTTTTGTGCACGGCAGATATCCACATCTGCCGATGAAGGCGTACATCCGAGTATCGTCATTGCGAGCAACCGAAGACACCCGTGTCGTTGGGTGCACGGCAATCTCATGCTTGTCGACAGCAGATGGCTTCGTCTTCCCCATTCTCTGTGCTTGGTGTGGAAATGGGTTCGTTTTGTGTATTTTAATATTCACTTAATAGAATCGATGATGATTACGAGTGGCGAGCCACTTTTTCGCACTTCGCGCGCAGCTAACCTCATCCTGAGCGAAGTCGAAGGATGACCGCAATAAGTTGGGACTGATTCAAAAAATGACGGGCGCGGATGAGTTTCCGGTCGAGGCGCGTTTCTTGATCCATGACATTCAGGGTTCATGATGTTGGTCCTTTATTTAACCAATGTACAGGCGCATCTTGATTGGTATTGGTAGTGTTTTTGTGATAGGCTCAAGTGGCAAGCCACTTTTTCGCGCTACGCGCACGACAAACCTCACCCTCAGCGCAAACACTTCTCACTCTGAGCAGAGTCGAAGGGCGAGCGACATTGACTTCGTTGCGTCAGGTTCCAAGGAACTGATCTTCCCCCAAAAAGGTGGACACTTTTTGAAGGTCGTGTTAAGTTGGCTTTGGAGGTGTTCATTATGTCTCGTCGTAATTTTGACCGGGATTTCAAGCTTTCGGCTGTGAAGATGGCCG
>JAUWMW010000231.1 GCA_030612965.1 bacterium | reverse complement strand
TAAGTTATGAGTGAAGAGTATATCGGCAGCTATAAGGTGCTTGAGAAGCTGGGAGCAGGTGGCATGGCCCAGGTCTTCCTGGCGGTCCATCAGGATGTGCCTAATCTAAAGGTCGTCCTGAAGGTTCTCAGCGACCCCCGCTTAGGCCAACGATTCAAGCAGGAAGCGGACAAGCTGGCGTTGTTGGATGGTCATCCAAATATCTGCCGCATCAAGCACTTCTTCAGTCACGGTGACGATATCGTTATCGCCATGGAGTACATCGACGGCGTTACGCTGGAGGAGAAAATCGAGTCGATGCGTCGCCTCGAGGTCCAGGAGGCGGTTCAGATTTGCGGCGACGTGCTGGATATTCTCTCCTTTGCTCACCAGAAAGATATTTATCATCGCGATATTAAACCGGGCAACATTATGGTAGATAAGTCCGGTCAGGTGAAAGTGATCGACTTCGGTATCGCCAAGGGCAAGACCGATCCGAACCTGACAATCGCCGGTACCGCCTGCGGGACGCCTGCCTACATGGCGCCGGAGCAGTTCAACCCGACCGATCAAGCCGACTATGCCCTTTGGGATATCTATGCCGTTGGTACGACACTATACATGATGCTCACCGGTGAATGTCCTTTCAAAGGTGACAACCCGTTCGCGCTTCGCGACGCCAAACTGTTCTCCGATCCGCCCAGCCCGTGCTCGCTGAATCCGGATATCCCGAAACCGCTGGAGGAAATCATCCTGAAGTCGCTGGCGCGGGAGAGCAGCCGGCGCTACCAGACAGCGGATGAGATGCGCACGGCCTTGAGTCAATTCGTACCTATGGCCCCGGCCAAAGTGTCTACGCCGCCAGGTGGTGCGACCATTGAGGTCCCGAGGCCGACCGGCAAGAAGACGAACAGGCTCCTGTGGCCGGTTTTGGGCGCCGTTGCAGTGGTGGTACTCGCTTTTGTCGGCTACAAGTTTGTGCTCTCGAACGGTACCGGTGACCCTGATGGTCAAGCCGGTCAGTCAGCAGGTGACACGGTTACGGTTAATGCGGTCGATGTCACTGAACTGCCGGCGTTTCTCGAAATCAGTGTGAACCCGCCTGGCGATCTCTATGTTGACGATTCTCTTATAAGGTTGTCTACTGACGCAGAGATTGTCGATGTCGACACGGGCCGGCACATTGTCCGGGTGGAGAACAGGCGGGCGTCCAATCCGATCATAACTGACACGGTGCACGTGGTAGCGGATGAGGCGCGACGACTCGATTACACTTTCACCATGCCGAAGCCCAAGCCCAAACCACCGCCCCAGGAGAAAAAAGTACAAGTGGGATTTGCTTCGATTCCGCTTGGTTCAACTATCTACATCGATGGAAAGCGTCAGGCCAAGCCGACGCCCTTCACGTACCACTTGAAGAAAGGGAAGCATCGCATCCGCTTCGAACACGGCGACGGCGCCGAACGACTGCAACGCGATACGACCATAAATGCTGTAGGTGACACTCTCACCTTGTTTATGAACTTGATCGATTAATGCTTTACTACCGTTTGAGCGCTGACTATATTTTTTCAAGCGCGTTAAAGGATAACCAATCTCAAGGAGTTCAGATATGAATGTTCTCGGCGCCAATTGCGGACGTACCCTGGTGGCCTTGTTGGTTCTGCTGGGTACCATGGCCGGGCCAGGGGTGGCCACGGCTCAGGAAGCGGGTTCGCTGACTGAAAAGATCGGCGAATGCATGGGACACTATGTCTACGGTCGGTTCGATGAGGGGATCAACCTGGCCAACGACCTGATAAAACGGGCTGATTTGACGGCGCAGGACAGCGTGGCCATCTATGAATCGCTGAGTATCCTGAACTATGCCAAGGGGGATACATTCCATCGCAAGTCGGTTGATTATCTGAACAAGATATCGAAAATCGGACCGTGCGTGATTCAACTCCCGCGTGATTTGTGGCCGGCGGAATTGTGCGATAAGTGGTTTGAGATCACATACGGCACGGATGCATTCACGTGCGCCAGTGAAAGTAGGCCGGGACTGAAAACAATCGCTATCATGGAGTTCGACAACTTCTCCGTGCAAAAGTACCAGGACGAATTGGGGCCGATTGGCAAAGGACTGGCCGACTGGTTTGAGCATGATTTTGGCAAAATCAGTTCGCTTACGGTGGTCGAGCGCGACAAAGTCAACTTCGTCCTGAAAGAGCTGGAGTTGCAAGAATCGGGTGCTGTTGACAAGTCCACCGCTGTCAAGGCCGGCAAGCTGCTGGGCGCCCAGTATATGGTGTTCGGTTCGATTACACAGCTTGATAGCAAGAACACCGGGATGGTGGTTAGGGTCGTCAGTGTCGAGACCTCTGAAATAGTGGCCTCCGTCGACCGGCGAGGCAAGCCGAACTACTCCAGGATAGAGCAGGAGTTAGTGGTGGAACTGGCCAAACAACTCGACATAGTGCTCAGCGATGATGTGAAGAAACTTATCGAAGAGGGCGGCACCGAATCGCTCGACGCTACCACCTTCTATTCCAAGGGACTTGAGTACAACGACCGTTACGACTACAAGCAAGCCTACGAGTATTTCAAGAAAGCCTTTGAACTCGATCCGGATTTCACCGAGGCTAAGCAGAAGATGGACCTTTTGCAGCCTCTGGCGACATGATGATCGCGGGATGCGTATCGGCAGCTTGAAGGAGGTCACATGATGCGAAATAAGACAAGTATTGTTCTTGTGCTGGTTTCGTTGGTGTTTGCAGGATGCTCGCAAAGCCTGTATATGCAGGGACGACATCACTTGCAGAACCAGCGCTACGATCCGGCTATCGAATCGTTCTACCAGGAAATCAGCGCTAATCCTACCAACCATGAGGCGTGGCGAGAACTCGGGGTTGCTTACTATGAGAAAGGCGACCTGACCAAGTCGGAGGAGGCGCTCAAGCAGGCCAGCAACATCAAACCGGATGCGCGCACCCAACTCTATCTTGGGCTCGTCTATGAGCGGCGGGAACTGTACGAGAATGCCATCGACGCCTACACGGCGTCCTTGAGTCTTGGTTCCAAAGGTCGCACCGCCGAGATCACGCGCGATCATCTCAGGCGGCTCGTTCGCAAGAATCAGGAGGTAGAGATTGCTCGGGCGTTGGAGAATGAAGCGGACATTGATGCCGCCACCATCCCCGACAACACTATCGCCGTGCCCAGCTTTGATGGGTCACATTTGCCGCCGGAACTGGCGCCGATAGCTCTGGGTTTATCTGAGTTTACTGCGATCGATTTGGCTAAAGTGCGCTCTTTGACCGTGGTTGAGCGGGCCAAGTTGGCTATACTTCTCGATGAGCTTAAGTTGGGAAGATCAGGCTATATCGATCCGGCCACGGCGCCGAGGATCGGACGTATTATGAAAAGTCGACGTATTGTCACAGCATCACTGCTGGCGCTTGGTGATGAGGGGTTCAGGCTCGACGGTTCTGTGGTAAGCACAACTGACAGTGTTGCCGTGATCCCGGAAGGTGTTGAGGGTAAATTTGTAGATATCTTCGCTCTTCAGAAGAAGTTCGTGTTCAATGTCATCGATAGCCTGGGAATCACACTGACCGTCGATGAGCGCGATGCTATCGCCAAGGTCCCGACCGAATCCTATCTGGCTTTCTTATCCTATTGCCGGGGACTTGATTATCGCCAACGCGGTATGGAGAGTGCGGCCCGATCCGAGTTCGGCAAAGCGGTGGAGCTTGACGCCAGTTTTGGTGCAGCCGACACCGAACTCCACACCGACGCCGGTTTGACATCAGATGGCTTGTCGCTTGAACAGTCGTTTGAATCTCTGGAAGGAATCGTTGGTCAGGGGGGTGGACCCACGGACAGTGGCCTGGACTCGCGACTCACGAATATCGTTGTTAATGGCGGAGTGCTTCCCGGTAGCGGTGGCGAAGGGTCCGGGCTGACCCCGGCGCAAGCCGGCAACACCGCTGTCATCATAAAGGGGGACCTTGATGCAAACTAAAC
>JAUWMW010000252.1 GCA_030612965.1 bacterium | reverse complement strand
TCATCCGAGTCCGAATTCCCGTGCTCAAGGCTCTTGGTTAACAGATCTATCTTGTTACCCACCAATAAACTATGACGCACCCCAAGATGTGCAAGGTCCGATCGCGCCTCCGAGCGCCATCTCTTGCGTGACACATCGACGATCCACAACAGCAGGTCACAATCTGAGACTAACTGCCTTGCCACTTGCTGCCCGGCTTTTTCGACCTGGCCACTATGGAGGCGCAGCCCAGCCGTGTCGATTACGTTGACGGCCACGCCGTCGACATCGATCCATTCCGAGAGGTAGTCTCGCGTGGTTCCTGGGGTGGGCGCCACAAGTGCTCGCTGCTGCTTCAGCAGCAGGTTGAAAAGCGAGGATTTGCCGGCGTTGGGCCGCCCCGCAATTACCAGCTTGAATCCCTCACGAAGGATACGTCCGGAGTCATAGCTCTTGCTCAGGGCGCTGATCGTTGAGATTAGCTGGCTGACGGCATCAGCGCTGCTCCGCTGGTCTTCCGGTGAGACATCCTCCTCTGGGTAGTCAATGGAGGCTTCGATCTCCGCGAGAATCTCCACCAGCGCCTTTCGGAGTCCCTCAATATGCTCCGCGTATGCTCCCGACAGATGCTCCCGTGCCACGTTTAGCGAGGTCTCAGTGTTGGCGGCGATAATCTCAGCGACTGCTTCCGCTCGGGTCAGATCCATGCGTCCGTTCAGGAAAGCCAGACGGGTGAACTCGCCCGGTTCTGCGGCTCGCGCGCCCGATGTTAACAACTGACCCAACAATAGCTTAACTACCTCAGCGCCGCCGTGGCAGTATATCTCTGCCTGGCTTAAACCTGTGTATGAACGCCCCGCCAGCATGTAGACTGCCATGACATCATCAAGCCGCTCGCCGCTGCTGCCACAAAACCAGCCGCTCCGCATCTGAAAAGGACGCCATGCCACCTGGCGTCCACCGGTGGATTTGAAATGCCTTTTGAGAAGATTCAGACTACGCTCGCCAGCGATCCGGATAGCGGCAATGCCACCTTGTCCCGGCGGCGTGATCACGGCGGCGATGGTGTCGCCGCCCAACAGGTCAGAGTTTTTTTTTTCGGCGGCATAGCCTACGTTGTCATAACTTCTGTATTCTTTCGACGCTTGAACAACACGTAGTCAAGTAACGAGAAAACCGAGAAACACACCCAGTATAGCACCAGTCCGGCCGCGAATTTGTAGAAGATGAAACCCATAAACAGCGGCATGATATAGCCAATCATCTTGTTCTGCGCCGTGCTCGGCATCGTCAGTTTCTGCGAGAGGAACTGAGCGACCACCATTATCACAACTAAAATGATGTAGGGATCGGTGAGGCCCGATGCGCCCCGCGACAAATCATTAATGAACCAGACGAAGGGTGCGTCGCGCAGCAGGATAGTGGAACGGAAAACACTGAAGAGCGCAAAAAACAGTGGCATCTGCGGCAACATCGGCAGGCATCCGGAGATGGGATTGACGCCGTGCTTTTTGTATAGCTTCATCATCTCCTTGTTCACGGCCTGCGGGTTCTTCTTGTGCTTGACCTTGAGTTCTTCGATTTTCGGTTGCAGGTCACGCATCGCCTGCATTGACTTGAACGATTTCATGGACAACGGCAGGGTGATGATTTTCACCAGCAGGGCAAACAGGATTATGACCAGACCGTAGTTCGGAACATAATCGTACATGCGCGGCAACACCCAGATGATAGCGATGGCGAACGGTTTGATGATCCACCCGACAAATGGCGTGGTGCCGATGTCGAGCATATCTTCAAGCCCGACATTGTACTCAGAAAGCAGCGTGTAATCGAGCGGGCCGACAAAGACGGTGACACTGTCGCGCAAGGTGTCCACCCCGGCAAACTCCATGACCATCCCGGCGGTGATGCGACGCGCTTCGATGCTGCCTTCAGGGGTAGAGACGTTAAACTTCTCACCGTTCGCAAACACACTTGAAACTTCACGGTGAGGGATGAGCACCGCTGCAAAATACTTCTCGCGCAAACCGATCCAGGCGGTCTGGCCGTCCATGGTCTGCCTGAGTTTGCCGTCCTCGAAATCGTCCAACGTCTCGCGCGAGCCGGCCTGCATCGTGACCGCCTCCATCAGTTCGTAATCCGATTGTGGTTGCGGCTCGGTCACACCGAGCGGTGTATTCCAGGCTAATCGATACTGCCGCTCGAAGCCCAGATTTCGAGTGCCGAGGAGATCCAGGGTCAGGTCATAGTGATATTCGTCGGGGTAGAATCTCAGCGTTCTTTGAATCTGCCCGCCGCTGCCATTGTCATAAGTGTACACCACCTCAAACGTGTCGCGGGTGGCGTCATAGTGACCGGGTTGGAGATTCGACACGAACGGTATCCGCGCCGTCGAAAAAGTGCCGCCGGCAAAAGTCGCCGTCGGGGTAGCTTCGATGGCGTCGGGGAGCATCTCGATTATTTGGCCGTCGCGATAGGTAAAATCACGCAACTTAAGCGAGACCGGACCGCCACCGTAGCTGCTAAGAACCACCTCGTACTTGTTGGTCACTACAAAAATCGTGTCGCGTCCGAGGCTGTCGGTTGATTCCGCAGGTGTAGGGACAAGCCGCTCAGCCGGTTGCCGTTCGATCTCAGTCTCTAACTGCCGCTCTGCCTCCACCCAATCAGGCGCTACCTGGATGGAATCAGCCTGTATGGCGGTCGGTTCCGGTACCGGTTCGACCAGCCCTAAGAACTCAAGTATCTGGCCGTAGAATACAATTGCAACGATCAGCAATATGACCAAAGGTAGCGTTTTCTTGTCCAATTTTGCCTTCCCTGTCTGAATCTTCCTGTTATACTCAGTCCATCCCTGATTCTACTCAACCGGGTCATAGCCGGGCTCATGCCACGGGTGACACCGGAGCACCCGCCTTGCGGCCATCATGCTCCCACGCCATGCTCCGTACTTCCGTAGCGCATCCTGCGCGTAACGGGAGCAAGAGGGCTCAAACCGACAGCCATTGCCAAAAATCGGCGATAGACTGTATCTGTAACAGTCAATCAACAGGATGAGAATGCCGGCGACCAGCCCCACCTTAGTTGAGTGCATCGTTGATGTGTTCGATTGTCTGATTGATTTCTGCATGTAACTGCCTAAAGCCAGTCTGGGCGTAGCCTAGACGGGGCATGATACCAAGCCTCACCGGTTCTTTCAAGCCGCCTCGACATAAGCGAATCGCTTCGCGAAGGCGACGTTTGATGCGGTTTCGCTGAACTGCCGATCCTAACGCGCGCCCAACAAAGACGCCGTACTGGAAACGATCCGATTGCTGCCATACACAAACCAAGCTGTTGCAGGTATGCCGTCGGCCGTCTCTGAGCAATCGCTCAATGTCGCGGCGACTTTTCAAGCTCGTAGCCCTTGGGAGTTTATTTCTTCCGGCCAACACTTACGGTCAACCTCTTGCGACCCCTGGCCCGGCGCCGCGCCAGTACTCGCCTGCCGCCCTTAGTCGCCATGCGTGATCTGAAGCCGTGGTCGTTCAGCTTCTTCCGGTTCGATGGTTGAAATGTTCGTTTCATTAATACGCAATCCTCATCAAATAAAGTTTACCAATATAACTATTCACACCAAGTCGTCAAGGCAAT
>JAUWMW010000365.1 GCA_030612965.1 bacterium | reverse complement strand
GGCGGATCACAGCCGAAGTCATACATTAGTAGATAGTTGCCGCATTCACCCGGTAGCGGTGTGCCATTGGTGTTTACCCAACATCCGAATGCGGTGTCCGGACTCAGCGGCAGGATAGCGTCAGCCGAGGCATCGTACAGCATAAGGGTGAAGCTCTCCCCTGCATTCATCCCCTCATCGACACCACCGGTTAGCAGGTCATCGCCGTAAATCGGCAGAATGATATACGCTGCTCCTGCCTGATCGATCAGCGATGCCGCACCGGCACAATTGCCATCCTCGTCAAAAGCAGCGATACAATCGGCCGCGTCGGCCGCTACGCCATTGACAGTAGCCTGTCCGCGGAACACCCCGGATTCACTGGTTGGTATAAATGTGAAGGGACCGCAGGTTTCCTGAGAGTAGACAGTAGAACTCAAGAGCATGACCATCAGCATCATCGACAACATTGATAACTTACCACGAATCATCATAACTCCTCCTTTGAATACCTTAGACCGGCGCGAATACCGGTCGCCGTCCAAACAACAGGCTCGGAGCAGACCCGTCCGGTCCGCTCCAAAACCTGGTTATGGCAGAAATAAACTTCAACGATACTCCTACTTGAGCAGCAGCATCTTCCTGGTTTCATTGACACCCTCGGATGTCAGTCGATAGAAGTACACACCTGAGGCAACCGGGCGGCCCTCATCATCCGTACCTTGCCACTCAACCTCATGGTGGCCGATCTGGTAGTAGCCACGCACCAAAAGTTTCACCTTCTGGCCGACGATGTTGTAAATCGCCAACTCCACCTGGGCCGCCCCTGGCAATCCGAATCGAATAGTCGTAGTCGGGTTGAACGGATTGGGATAGTTTTGCGACAGGGTGAAATCAGTCGCTACAAGTTCTCCAGTGCGACCGTTGGAGGCAAAGCTGAACACGGTCGTCCGATCTGATGGATCATCACTCAACGGCGCCCCGTTAGTGTTTCTCCAACCGGAGAAGGCCGTACCATGCTCTACAATGACACCTTCCGACGCATCAAAGAGCTTGAGTCGGTAGGTTTCGCCGGGGGTCAACCCCTCGTCGATGTTGGGCGTGGTCCGGTCGTCACCGTAGATCGGCAGAACAAAGTAGGAGACACCCTGGTGCATGAACACAGCGGCCACACCGGCACAGTTACCTGAAGCATCGAAGGCAGCTATAATATCGCCATCACCAGGCGATTCACCATCGAGTTCAACAGCACCGGTCAGACTGCTCGACAGATTGGTAGCATGGAATGTAAACGGTCCACCCACACCAAGTGACTTGTCGTACAGGGCCTGACCGGAGTGGGAGTTCCGTCCCGCGACACCGGCGACTTCGCACTCCTCATACTGGAAGTGGGGCCACGGGGTGTTTACCTTCACCCAATAACCAAAGCCATTCCGGATCTCGGTCAGAG
>JAUWMW010000035.1 GCA_030612965.1 bacterium | reverse complement strand
ATGGTATCACCGTCTGGGCTCCGCCCGAATCGCCCTTGATGGTGAGCCCGGTCAAGTCTTCCCTGGTGATACGGTCCGAACGCGTGAGCACGACGGCTCGCTCGATGATGTTCTCCAGTTCGCGAACATTCCCCGGCCAGTCGTACCCAACCAGCAGTTCAGCCGCTTCACTGTCAACGCCGGTGATTTCCTTGCCGATCTTGCGGCTGAACCGTTCGACAAACTTCTCGGTCAACAGCAGGATATCACCGGCTCGCTCGACCAGTGGAGGCATGTCGATCGTTATCACATTCAACCGGTAGTACAAATCGTCACGGAAGCTACCCTGAGCCATCGCTTTCAAGAGATCGCGGTTGGTAGCGGTGATGATCCTGATATCGAGCGGGATCTCCTTGACCGATCCGAGACGTTGAATCTTACGCTCCTCCAGCACACGCAACAGCTTGACCTGCATGGTAGGCGGCATCTCGCCGATCTCGTCGAGGAATAAGGTGCCACCGTCGGCCAACTCGAAGCGACCTTGTTTGGCGCGATCCGCGCCGGTGAAGGCTCCCTTCTCGTAGCCGAACAGTTCCGATTCGAGTAAGGTTTCCGGGAAAGCGGCACAATTGATAGCGACCAATTCTTTCTCTGCTCGCGGTGAAAGAGCGTGAATAGCCCGCGCCACCAATTCCTTGCCCGTTCCCGATGGCCCCGTTATCAGGACGGTCGCATCTTTGGGCGCCACCAGCGATACCATCTCTTTCACTCTGAGCATGGCCGGCGACTCACCGATCATTTCCGAGGTGGGAAAAACCTCGGCCAATCGTTCGCGCATAACTTTGTGCTCAACGACAAGACGGTTCTGCTGCACCGCTTTCTCAAGTTTGAGCAGAAGTTCGTCAAGATTCTCGACCGGTTTGGTCAGATAGTCGAACGCCCCCGCCTTGATAGCTGCCACTGCCGTCTCGACTGATCCGAACGCCGTCAACACCAGAACCTGGATGAACGGGTTGATCTCACGAAGCTTTCCCAATAACTCCAGTCCGGTCATTCCCGGCATTTTCATGTCGACGATAGCCAGAGGAGAAAAAACATGATAGTATTCCTCCAATGCCTTGGCGCCGGAGGCAAAAGTGTGAACCTCAAACCCTTTCTTGGACAGATACCCGGCCAGCATTTCACGCTGCCCGGCTTCGTCGTCTACTACCAGAAGTTTGGTCTCAGCCATCTTGCTAATCTACGCAGTTTGCAGCGAGCGGCAACACAAAAAAAGCCCGCCGACGATTCGGCGGGCTGGAGCATGCACAATGAAGCTATTCGCCTGAGCCGATCATTAACCGGACCCCGGCGTGGATGTCCAGGACGCCCAGCGTTTCATCAAAAGTCAGGGTCTCATCTTTGTATTCACGCTTGGTGTCGCTGGTGGCGGCATAATGGTAGTTGACCTCCAGGAAAACACCACTGTAGTCGGCGCTGTAATAGAACAACCCTGCCCCAATGCCGCCGGCAAAGACCGGGTCGTACGATATGGCTTGGTATCTGGGGCCTTCCATCAAAGTAGTGAACTTGGCGTTTTCGATCCCGACGTGCGCTTTCACGTACGGTTCAAAGTTCGACTCACCGACAAAATAGTACTTCGCAAACAAGTTCGGGTTGTACAGGCGATGGTGTGCGCCCTCGACATCATCGGGACCATCAATGCCGAACTGAGTGTACACGAAGTTGAAGCCGACGACCAAATTGGACTTGAAGAAGTATCCGAAGTCAGCGCCTAGTGACCAGCCCATTGTAGCGCCAAGGCTGTCATGCCAACTGCCCAGACCCCCCGCCGGCGAGCCCAGTCCACCGTAGACGCAGATCTCAAGCAGATCGCGTTCTTCATCATCTTGTGCCGTTGCTACCATGTTGATACTGAAAAGCAGAATTACCGTCAGCAGAAGTGACCACCGTTTCATCTACCTATCCTCAATTTGTTGCGCTTCATCTACCGTTTGTTATCGGCCCTTACCCGCCTTCCAAGGCGCTGCCGATCTCGATTCAGGCGGTTAATAAACATGCCAATAGACGCTTTGTCAACAGATTATGTCCAATGAAATATGAACCGAATGGCCGATGGCTCGAAAGCTTGGGCTTGTTGAAAAACCGCAATTACGTTGTGTCGGGTCGTGGACACGCTGAAAGCGTGGTTGTGACCCGACACGCAACTGCATGTCAGGCAAGAGCGGCAGGTCACATCCGCCTGAGCGGACAAGACCCACCGCAACACGCGAAAGGAACTTTATCAACACTTCCGGTTGTTGTGGCCACGTCATATCTGGAACGCAGCGTCGGGCGGGGTCACCCAACGCCACATTGTCTGAACGGGCATTGTAGCACACCCCAAGAGGAAGCCTGAAAACGTGCAACTTCATTTTGCAGTTGCGCAACGACCGCTGTTGAGTTATTTAGTGCCTGTCACAAGTCCGCACTGACGGTAACCAGACATGGTTACAGAAGGATCGGGCTTGCCATGCCCCCGTGGTGTAACGGATAACGCGTCGGCCTCCGGAGCCGTAAATCCAGGTTCGATTCCTGGCGGGGGTATTGTTAATAGAATAATGGGATAGTATCAGGGAAATCGTCTACTCTGTAGGGGGGCCAACCTGTGAAGTCACTGCCGAGTCTCCCCCACTCCGCCCCCACTTGATAAAGCCAAACAACTCCGACAACACCTTCGGGAAAAAGGCCAGCCACAAGATCAGCGGCAGGGCATCGTTCACGAGGTAGATCGGGACGATGATCCGGTAAGCGCTCTTCGACATCGAGTATGCCTCGACAATGAAATAGATGGCCACCGACATGAACATGTGCACCAGAACGATCACCACCAAGCCGCCAAAGAGCGCGAGCAACGATCGTCTCCAATGCTTGATGATGCCAGGCGTTGCCAGCAACAGCGCCAGATACGGCACAAGGTTCGTGAAATGCTCAGCGGTAAGCGCCAGATGCCAGGTGCGAACCTTGAACAGTTTGAAGAAAAACGTCGCTAATGGATCGATCCAGTAGGGATAGGCATGCTGGCACTGTGTGAACCAGAGCCAGCCCAGCAGCAGGGTGGCGGGCAGCAGTTTAAGAAGAAACAGCCACAGGTTTCTTTTCACGGTACACCACCAGATACAACCAGCCAACCCAGACCGACCCGATCATGATTATCAGCGTCCCCTGCCAAAAGTAGAGATGCATGAAATCGAACGCTGCCGGCCAAAAGGCGCCGACTACGATCAGAAGCGTAATGCGCACCACATTGAACAGATAAATAGCCGGTAGACCGATCAGCAAACCAAGGAGTTTCTTACGAATGGTCGTCGAGAAAGACAGCACCGCGGCGAAGTAGATGACCATCTCCAGTAAGCCGGTACATTCATCGATGATCTCAACCATAAAGCCGTGGAAGGCACAATGCTTGCCCTGGTAGAACACCTCGTCTGAGAAGATCGAGAGGACAAAACCAGAGATATGAGCCGTTGCCTTCATCAAGGGAATGAGGCTGTCATGATAGCTGGCCGTCACGTGCGCGTAGAGTCCGCCGAAAACGGCCAGACCGACCAGGAACAAAATGATGAATTTGAGTACCGGCGAGAGTTTGCGCCTCTGTTTCGCAGACGCCGGGGCTGGTTGCGAATCGTTCGGGGTTAGGTTCGGAGTGTCGGAGTCGTTTTGTGCTGTCATGGGCCTAATTTAATCCATAGATGATGAAGTGGCAACAGGTAATCTGTTCGCCGAGATGCCTGCCGCCGGATGGTGGGCAACAAAGGAATTTGCTGAACATTGGGCGCTGTCAAAAGATGTAGGTCAGAACCACCGCCAGCCAGACGATCACCACGGCCAGTTGTCCGGGCCAGCGACCGCTGCCCACAAACATAGCGATGGCTGAATAGATCAGCGCAATCCCCAGCCGGGCAGTCCATTTGGCCAGATGCGCGACGTGATAGGCATCGGCGAGCAACAGCAATCCGGCCAGCGCCAAAGCCACGTAGACCAACCAGTACGGCTCGTTTCTGGTTGACGATGATGACTTGTTATTTCCCATGGTTGTACTCCTTCAGGAAATGCTCGATACCCCTGGCTATCCCTTTGGCCACCTTCTTGCGAAACTTCCCCGTTTTCAGCAAAGCTTCCTGTTCTGGAAGTATCATAAAGGCGCACTCAACCAGCACGGCCGGATACTGCGTGGGGCGATTAACGGCGAAGTTGCCGTGGAACAAACCATAGTCGTTCAGACCGGTCGCCTTTAGCAGTTCTCCCTGAATCGATCGCGCCAGATCCATCGAATGCAGATGATAATAATATGTGGAACTGCCGTTGTTCGCAAAGGGGTTTACAGCATCGGGGAGGGCGTTATTGTGGACGGAGACGAACAGATCGGCCTCGTTGGCCTTGGCAATGGCCGGGCGGTCGTAGAGGTCCACGTGGCGATCATCGTGACGGGTCATGATAACCTTGGCGCCTCGTCGCCTTAGTTCCTTTTTCAGAACCAGAGCCAATTCCAAATTGGCCTGCGCCTCAGTGTATCCGGTAGGACCGATGGCGCCCGGATCGCGGGAATGACCGGGATCAATCACGATTGTCTTACCCCGAATGCGAGTGACATCGGCTGGAGTTCGATTCAGTTGAAAAACAAGAGTGTTGCCGGCATAGTAGCTGTCGTACCCCCAGATATCACTGGTGAGTTGGAGCTTAAGTTCATAGAGCCCCGGCTCCGGTTGTGACCAGGTTGCCAGATCGATCAGGCTGTCGGCGAAATCGTAGCGAATCCAATCGGTGTCGGTAGTCACGCCGAATAGTTGCACCCGAATGGTGCGGCGGTTGTCCTCAATAACACGAAAGGGATGCTTCCCCGCGAGCGGGAACTCCACCCGTATGTGATCGGCGGCGGCATACGTACGGATCGACCTCAGGTATGAATGCGGTGGAAGGATACCTTTGGCCAGCGTCCGAACCGACTGCCGGGCTACCCATCCAAACTGAGTTTGAGAAAGTTGAAGGCGATACCAATCACCCTCGGCCGACACCGCCAAAGCCTCTACCCCCTCGGGCTGAAATATCGACAGATATCCTTTTCTTGGGCCATGCCTGACAATTTGCACCGAATCAACAAACTTGACCGTGAACGGGTAATGCGGGTTGTTGAAACTCACCCGATAGGAACTCGGTTTTTCAACCGCACCGGCCTGCATCCACAACAGGTACCGGTGAAGTTCCAAGGCTGAGACATGCATCAACCACTCAGCTATGACCGTTTCTCTCGACGGCGGCGCCAAGTGGTAAAGAACCTGCGCAGTATCGATGCGGGCGGTATCCGGCACATCGTAGAAGCCGGAATAGATGCCACGAATCTTCAGCGAATCCGGCACGGCGCCGGCGCCAAAGACCGCCTCACCCCAATACGGCTGCAGGCGTGGTGGGGTCTCGGACATCGGCACCGAATCCACCACGCCCTCGATAGAAAACCAGGCGCGGCAGTTCGGTGTGCCGCGAAAAGCAACCGCCAACCTGTCCCCCCCGCGCTGTTCCAGATTACCGCGCGGTGGTTTGTAGTCGCCTGCGATCACCAGGGTATCGGCATCCACGGTTAGCAAGGGTTCAGGAACAAAGACAGTCAACTTTCTCGAAAGCCGCACCGAGTACGGCGGCAATCGCGGGCTGAATGGGGATTTAATGCGTGACTGATAATCCCGGTCCTTCTCTTCCAGAAAAGCATCGAGTTGAAACGTGAAGGCGCCGGATTGAATCGGCAGGAAGGCAATGAACCCACCGTCGGCGTGGACTTCTACCGCCTGTCCGCTAATTCGGAGTCGGTAGGACCAGTCGCCACGCCTGGGCGGCACATGACCAAGAATGAAAGTCGAATCGACAGCCGAGATTCGCTGGTCAGGTTTGGGGTAGACGACGACGATTTCGTCTTTGACCTCAGCCGCAGAGACGCTGCCGGCAGGCCATCCCAAGGCAAACATCCCCGCCAGCACGGTACCGGTGATGAGAATGCTAGTCGCTAATGTATTTCTCGACCACATCGCGCCTAAGTTTCGGGCCGCCGATCATCTCTCGGTCGACCTGAATCGACTCCTTGTCATAATTAATCCCGCGTGCGATGTCATCCTCCAGGAGGAGTGGGCCGTCGAGGTCGAAGTAATCCGCCAGCGACGACATGTATACAGACTGGGCGATGCCCACCGATGACTCGACCATGCATCCGAGCATGACTTTCTTGCCGTCATTACGCGCCCGTTCGGCCATTTGTATCGACGGCAGGATACCTCCGCATTTCTCCATCTTAATGTTGATGCCGTCGATATGAACTGAGTACTGATCGTAGTCTTCGTGCGAACCCAGACCCTCATCCAAAATGAGTTCGACCTGTTCCGCCTTCCCCTTCAGATGGGGCCATTCCTTGACAAAGTCCTCACTGGTCGGCTGTTCAATGATCGTCACGCCGCTGTTCGCCAGATGGTGGATCATCTCTTCAGCTTTAGCGCACGACCAGCCGCCATTGGCGTCGACGCGAATCTCTTTGTCTTTGATCCGTCCGAGGGCGTCCAGAAGCATGACGTCCTGTTCGTGGCCCATCTTCACCTTGACGATTGGATAGGGAGAGTTCTTGATATCCTCAATCATCGCCGCCGTATCTGATATGGCGACCGTGAAGGAGCTTCTAATACCGACCGGCGTACTCAGTTTCAGAACTTCCCATGGGTAGCGCCGCGTCTCGCCGGACACATAGTTAAGAACCATTCCCATCAGGGCCGCCCGAGCAGCAGGATGGATGTCGAATCCGTCGATCAGTTGAAGCGTGTCTCCATCGATCTGATCAAGGTTCCGAAGATACTCCAGCCCTTTCTCGATGTCGGTCTGGATCTCTTCCACCGTCGGTCCATACTTCACCGACGGCGCCGCCTCGCCATGGTACCGATTGTTGAGCACCGTCAGTAAATTGGTCTTAACGGTAGCATTTCCCCCCGCCACAGCGAACTTCTTTTTCAGCGGTATGCTAACCTTGAATGTATCCAGTTCAATCACAGAATTCTCCTTGCCTGATTGAAATCGCGATCAAGATCAGCACGGTAGTCGGGTTTGTCCTGACTCAAAGCGCTAATTCTCACGCCACCGCCGCCGCGGGAGGCGTGAAGTATGCGTGTCTGCCCGATCGCCAGTCCAACATGCCTGTCAAAAAACATCAGGTCTCCGGTTCTTGTACTGTCTCGGTCCACTGTTCGTCCCACTTTGATCTGTTCCCGGGTGTCTCGCGGCAGCGTAATCCCGAAGGCTCCGAACAGGGCCTTCATCAACCCGGAGCAATCAAACCCCAGAGGGCTGACTCCGCCCCACAGGTACGGCACACCCAGAAACCGTCGCGCCTCGGCCAGCAAACGTTCACCCGTCAGCATCTTGCCGGTTGTCTTGTTGATCGGCCTGATATGCGCGCTCTTTACGTATACCTTGGGGCCGCCCGGCAATTGCAGCGCTGAAAAGCCGTTCTTGTCATTAACAACTCTGACCCGCGTACCGTACATAATGAAGTAAGGTGATGTCGGTCGGGCGCTCCGGTCAGCGTACAGGGCGGCCTTATGTGACTTGATAACGGCGTTCACCTGCGAGTTCCCTTGGACGAACTCCACTTCACTGGCCTTGCGAATAAACCGACAGTCCACCCAGCCATGGTAGCCATCCACCTGACGAACGTGAGCAAACCCTTTCCTCACTGAAAGGACGCGGATCGGCTCTCCGAAAAGCAACTGGCTGGCCAGTTCGGCGGCATAGTCCGGCCGGTTTCTGAGGTCCAGTAGGTTGGTCGACACGACAGCATACGGCATGGGTTAATGTTAGGAGCACCTTTGCTTTCGATCAATTAAAAACGATCACAAAAAAGCGGCCGAGTGTCAACCCGACCGCGTTGCGTGCACAATTCAGAACCTGAGTCAGGCCGCCGCACTCACCAGAAACTTTTCGAATCGGGCCAGCGCCTCCTTGATATTCTCGACGGAGTTGGCATACGAAAAACGCAGGTAACCCTCGCCGAAAGACCCGAACGCGGTCCCGGACAGACCGGCAACCCCGACTTCATCGAGCAGCCTGGTGGCCAGATCCTTCGACTTGAATCCGGTCTTGGTGATATTCGGGAAAACATAGAAAGCACCAAGCGGGTTGGTGCAACTGACACCTTCGATGTTGTTCAGCCCTTTGACAAAGACATCGCGCCGCCGCCGGAATTCGGCCACCATTTTCTCGACAGCGTCCTGCGGCCCGGTGAGCGCTTCGATCAGCGCGTACTGTGCAAAGGTATTGGTGCATGAGAAGTTGTTGATGGCCAGTTTGGTTTGAATCTCAACCATTTCCTTCGGCATGATGCCGTACCCCAAACGCCAACCGGTCATAGAGTAAGCTTTCGACATGCCGTCAATAGCCACCGTGCGTTTTAGCGCCCCCGGTATCGAGCAGATAGACTGGAACGGTTCTTCGTACGTGATTCGCGAGTAGATCTCGTCGGTCACAACCCACAGATCGTGCTCTTCGGCCAGTCCATAAATGGCCTCCAAATCCTCACGAGTCAGCACCCCACCGGTGGGATTCTGGGGCGAGTTGACCATTATCATCTTAGTCTTTGGTGTGATCAAAGCCTTGAGATCGTCGATTGAGAAACGGAAGTTGACCTCTTCCTTCAGATGCATCGGTACGACCTTTGCACCACAGTAATTCACCACCGATTCATAAATCGGGTAGCCCGGATTGGGACAAATGACCTCATCTCCCTCATTAGCCAACGCGAATATCACGTTGAACAGCAGAGGCTTGACTCCCGGCATAATCACTACGTTCTCGACGGCGACATCCACACTGCGAGTCCTGGAGAAATCCTCAGCAATCACCTTGCGGGCTTCCGGCACACCGGCCGACGGACAGTAGTGAGTCTTACCGTCATCGATAGCCTTCTTGGCGACTTCGCAGATGTTCTTGGGCGTATCGAAATCCGGCTCCCCTATTTCAAGATGGATAACCGATTTCCCTTGCGCCTCCAGTTGCCTGGCGTGAGCCAGCACTTCAAAGGCGCCCTCTGTCCCCAGGCGGGAGAGTCTGTCGGCAAATTGCATGACGCTACCTTCTTTCTTTAGAGTCCAAGGAGTTTCTTTGCTTCAGCCGCAATATACTCGGCGGCCAGACCGAATTCCTTTATGAGTTGCCACGACTGGCCGGATTCACCGAAACGATCCTTGACACCGATCATGCCAAACGGCTTGCCTTTGGAATCGTTGGCGCAGTCACGGCATATAACGGCGGCCACGAGATTGCCCAGGCCGCCCACCTGATGCTCTTCAGCCGTCAGGACAGCCTTGGTCTCGGCCACAGCGCGGACGATCGCTTGTTTGTCGATCGGCTTGACCGTGTGCATATTGATAACACGTGTTTCGATACCGAAATCGGTTTTCAGGATCCAGGCCGCTCGTAGCGCCTCCGGTGTTTCCGGTCCGCAGGAAATTATCGATAGAGTCTCATTTTCGTTCTTGTATTCGGACGCCAGCGTTACATCGAACGCATCCACCATGTTCTCGGTTTCACGCCGCAGTCTGAATACATTGGCTTCGCCGAATTTGAATGGCGTGCTCTCTTTTGTGACGATCGGCGTGGCCTCACGAGCAAACCGGATATACTTGGGACCGACGATATCGAATAACAACGTCTTTGTCATTTTCTCCGTCTCCACCGAGTCACACGGCACGGCCACGCGCATGTTCGGCAATCCCGTCATTTGGAACAAACTCTCCAACTCCTGGTGAGTGGCGCCGTCCGGACCGACCGAAACACCGCCGTGAGCGCCGACGACAAAGACGTTGTAGTCACCGTAACATACCGACACCCGCAACTGATCGAGATTGCGCGCCGATGAGAACACACCGTACGTCCCGAAGACCGGCAGCTTGCCCTCCTTGGCCAGGCCAACTGCTACCGTGGTGCAGTTTTGCTCAGCCACACCGAGTGAGATCCAGCGATCCATACGTTCCGGATGCTTCTCGTAGAACTGAGAAATCGTGATCGACCCGGAGATATCGGCCCCGATACAGACCACCCGTTCGTCGTCACCATATTTGTCAAGCGCGCGTCCGAATCCTTTGCGCGTCGGGTCCATCTGCACTTTCATCTGATCGGTGTTGTTCCACCAGAAATCTTTTGAGAACTTCGGCAGGTTATCGGCCAGTCGCTTCTCGACGCCTTCTTGAAACTCTACGCCAAGCCCCAGCCACTCGTCGACATCGAATGTTTCGCTCAGACCCAACTCGACCAGACCCTTGTCGAGCTCTTCGCGGTTTGGGGGTTTGCCATGCCATCCGGCGATGTCCTCCATGAACGAGACACCCTTGCCCTTAATCGTGTTGCAGATAATCGCCACCGGTTTTCCGGTGTCGTTCTTATTGCGGGCAAAGTCAAGTTGCTCGACGATCTCGTCCATATTGTGGCCGTCCACCTCCAGAACATGCCAACCAAAGGCGCGGTACTTGTCGTCAACCGGGTCGATGGCCATCACTTCTTCGGTTCTACCGTCGATTTGCAGACGATTCCGATCCAGAAGCAACACCAGGTTATCCAGTTTGTAATGGGACGCCGACATGGCCGCCTCCCATATCGAGCCTTCCTGATGTTCGCCATCGGAGGAGATGACAAAGGTACGATAATCCTGCTTGTTCAGTCTGGCCGCCAGCGCAACCCCGACACCGACTGAAAACCCCTGCCCGAGCGACCCGGACGAAATCTCAACCCCTTTGAGGTCCTTCCGGTGCGGATGTCCCTGGAGCGGTGAGCCGAGCATGCGTAGAGTTACCATATCGCGCTCCGGGAAGTAGCCGGAGACGGCCAGCGCCGTGTACAGGGTCGGTGCTTTGTGTCCGGCCGACCAGATGATCCGATCGCGATCCTTCCAATCCGGGTCTTGAGGGTTGTGCCGGGCTATCTTCAGATAAAGAGCACATGCTACATCCATAATGCCCAGCGTTCCACCGGAGTGACCCGACTTGGCTGAACACAGCGCCATCAGGTTCAAGCCACGCATGTAATTGGCTCGTTCTCTGAGTTGTTCGACAGTGTAATCACCGATTTTCGTCTTCGCCGCGGAGTCCGTTATCGCCATAACCGAAACCTCATGGTTTGAAAAACCTACATTTCCTGTTGGTGCCAAATCTATTAGTTCAACCGAAGATGTCAACCGATTCCGGGGCTAACCGCCGCAATCTTCTCAAGGAAAGTGACGAGCTTGTTCTCCAGGGACATCCGCGAGCCGTTGTTGAGAATCAGACGGTCGGCGCGACGCCGGAATTCAGCGAAGGGAAGCTGTGCGCACATCCGGCGGCCAGCGTCGGAGGCTGCCATTCCTCGTTTCAACAGCCGCTTCAACCGAATCTCCTCGCCTGCGTGTATGACCAGAATCAGGTCCACATCCTTCTCAATAGCACTATCTAACAGTAGGGCGGCATCGACGACCACAAGTAAACCTTGTCGCACCGCCCGCTTCGTTTGCGTTTTGATCTCACGAGCGATGTGGGGGTGGGTGAGAAGATTGAGTTGTTGTGTGGCCTGCTCATCAGCAAAGGCGAGGGCAGCAAGTTTCTTGCGTCTGAGACGACCGCTCGGCGTGAGAATGTCGTGGCCGAAGCAACGCACGAGTTTCTTGAGTAGGGCCGGGTATAGCTCGATCACTTGGCGCGCGATCTTGTCGGCGTCGATCAGCGCCGCGCCGTGCTCCGAGAGAATGCGCGCCGCAGTCGATTTGCCGGAGCCTATCAATCCGGTGATACCGATAATCATGGGGATCAATCAAGCGATTAAGCCGGAAAAAGCAAGCTTGTAGAGCAGGATCAGGGATCCTGCCCTACGAACATAAGGAACGGGTGCTAACCAGTAGGGCGGGATCCCTGCGATCCCGCCGATAATTACTCTCCGAACTCGCCTTCAATCTGTACGCTGCCGACGGTACCCCAGTCCCGTGCGTAGTACCCGTCTTCTAAGTATGACCTGGCGGTTTAGTTCAGCCACACAAACGGGTCCTTCGCAAACCCGTGCTTCACCGGGTTGTAGTGAATGTAGTCGATATGGCGATTCAGATCCTCTTCATCTCGGATGATATGATCCCAGTACCGACTCTGCCACAATCGATCTCGGACGGCTCCCATACGCTTGCGGTAGTTGGCTCCGACCGATAGTTTGAATCGATGAATGAGGTCGGCAAAATTCTCGGACCTGGGGTCTAGGACTAGATGCATATGGTCCGGCATGATTACCCACGCAATCAACCGGCCCCCGGTTAGTTTGTTCTTCAGGGATGCCCTGATCACATCGGCGTAATCAACAAGCACGGGGATTCTGTCATGAGTCACCAGAGTAACGAAGTAAACCTGCCCCGGTCGGAAGTACCGTTTTAGTTTGGACATTGGTCGTAAATCCCGGATGGCAGGATCGCAGGGATCCTGCCCTACGATTTCTCCTCTAGTCCATTCTCCAAGTCGGACATTGTCGTATATCCCGAATGGCAGGATCGCAGGGATCCTGCCCTACGATTCTACTTCGCGTCCAGCCAGTTGTCCCCGACGCCCATGTCTACGACAACCGGCACGGTCAGCTTGATTGCTTTTTCCATGCCGCTCCTGACCAGCCTTTTGAGGTCATCGAGTTCGTCTTTGTGGGCATCGAAAACCAACTCGTCGTGTACCTGTAGGACCATCTTCGAGCGAAGGCCGGACATCCGTTTGTGGATTTTCACCATAGCCAGCTTGATCATGTCGGCGGCGGTCCCCTGGATCGGCGTGTTGATAGCCGTGCGCTCGGCAAACTGGCGCACGTTGAAGTTCTTGCTGTTGATCTCCGGCAAGTAGCGACGGCGGTTGAGCATGGTGATCACGTACCCCTTATCGCGCGCGAACTCCTTGGTCTTGTCCATGTAATCGCGGATACCGGGGTAGCGTTCGAAGTAAGTGTCGATAAACTGCTTGGCGCCGGTCAGGTCAAGTTCCGTTTGCTGCGCCAAACCGAATGCCGACACGCCGTAGATCACCGCGAAGTTCGCCGTCTTGGCGGCGCGGCGCTGTTCGGGCGTGACTTCGTCAATGTCGACACCATAGACCTCGGCGGCTGTGCGCGCATGAATATCCTCGGCGTTCCGGAAGGCGCTAATAAGGCCTGCGTCCATGGTGTAATGCGCGAGGATGCGCAACTCGATCTGTGAGTAGTCAGCTACCAGCAGCGTGTGGTTTTCATCGCGTGGGATGAACGCTTTGCGAATCTGTCGCCCCTCTTCCGTGCGCACCGGTATATTTTGCAGGTTGGGATCGGTTGAGGAAAGCCGCCCGGTGGCCGTTACCGCCTGATTGAACGATGTGTGTACGCGACCGGTTTCCGCGCTGATCAGTTTTGGTATCGCATCGATGTAGGTGCTCTTGAGCTTCGTCAGTTGGCGGAAGTCCAAAACCAACTGCGCGAACGGATGAATCGCCGCCAACTCTTCGAGTACGCGCTGATCGGTCGAGTATCCCGTCTTCTTGGTCGTCCTGCCTTTGGTCGGCAGACCGAGCTTGTCAAACAGCACGTGTGAGAGCTGTCGGGTCGAGTTGACATTGAACTCACCGCCGGCATCCTTGTATATTTCGGCGCGCACAATTTCGAGTTTCTTGTCCATGTCGATCGACAGCGTGTCAAGGAAATCTGCGTCAACCCGAATGCCGGCTTCCTCGATGGACGCGAGCACCTTGATGAGAGGCAGTTCACAGTTGTAAAAGAGATTCTCCAACTCGTACCGGTCGATCTCAGGAGCCAGCGTTCCGCGCAAGCGATAGGTGTAATCGGCATCTTCAGCCGCGTAGTAGGC
>JAUWMW010000216.1 GCA_030612965.1 bacterium | reverse complement strand
GGGAGGTCTGCCGCGCACAGTGCGGATGGTTTGCGTGAAGGAACCGCCAGTAGTTGTGTACCGCGCGTTGCCTCATTGCAAGATGTTACCGAAGGTATTGGTGCGGTCAGAAATTCGCCTTGACGTTCATCGTGGAACCTGTTAACTTGTATTCGTACCATACGGAAATCGTCCCCGGGCTGGCAGAGGCCAACGGCGAGCGTGTCGGGAACGATAGAAGAATGCGAGTTCAAACCTGAACGAGGCAGGGATAAACCATGAAGAAACTGATTCTCACAGCAGTGCTGCTTGCAGCAGCGTCATTTGCGTTCGCCGACACCGGCCCAACCGGCGTTGTCAACAAACCTAATTTCATCCCCGCCGAGCAGCCTTTCGATTGGGCAACGCTGAAAGGCGCTGATGACACCTGCACGCTCTGGAAACACTGGGAGAACGACACCATCCTGGGCTACAGCCACGGCTACGAACCTTGCCACCAGACGGTAACGTACTTTGATCCGGCCGAATGTGGCTGGCCTACCTATCCCTTTGAGATTACCGCTGTGTCCCTGGTACTACTCGACCCACCGAATTACATCGATCCGCGTGTTTACCAGTGGCCGGTTACGCTTGACATTGTGGTTTACGATCTGCAATACCCCCCTGACAGTTGCTATGGTCCGGGTGACGAACTTTGCCGCGTGCAGGTGGTCTGTGACTCCGCCGCTTTTGCCTATCCCAGTGTCGGTACTGTCACCTTCCCCACACCATGCTGTGTTGATGGACCGGTTTTCGTCGGCGTCGACTACACCGATACCGGCCCCGGACCGTATTGGCCGTCGATCATGTTTGACTACAGTTCCGAGCCGGACACTTGTCATATCTTTTACTACACCTGCGAAGCCTGGTATGGGTGGTACGCCTATTGGGTCACACCGCCCGGCTATCCGTTCTTCTATGTGCATGGCGACACCTACTCGCTGAACTGCTGCCCCGATCCGGATGCTGACGGTATATGCGAAGCCGACGACAACTGCCCGAATGATTACAACCCGGATCAGTTGGATGTTGACGGTGATGATATCGGCGATGTCTGTGACAACTGCCCGGATGACTACAATCCCGGCCAGGAGGATACCGATACGGACGGCGTGGCCGACGCCTGCGACAATTGCCCGTCCGATTTCAACAGTTCACAAACTAATTCGGACAGCGACGGCCTTGGCGATGTGTGCGATGTCTGCCCGTTCGATCCGAATAACGATGCCGACGGCGACGGCATCTGCGGCGATGTCGACAACTGTCCTACTGTCTACAACCCCGGTCAGGAGGACGATGATGAGGACGGTGTAGGCAATGTTTGTGAGACCGTTGAGGAGTGTATCGGCCTGCGCGGCAATATCGACGGCATCATCGGTGACGTAATCGATATCGCCGATCTTGTCTACCTGGTCGACTACATGTTCAACGGTGGACCGCCGCCGCCGTCTATGGAGGAAGCCGATGTTGACGCCAGCGGCCACGTGGACATCGCCGATCTGGTGTATCTGGTCGATTACATGTTCAACGGTGGTCCGGCGCCGTTGCCGTGTCCGTAGACAAGTCGACCGGAAAACAGAACTGTAGAGCAGGTCTCTCCGACCTGCCGAAGATGTCAGGATCACGAGGATCCTGACCTACCAGATAGCCGAGCAGAGCAGCATCACAAGATGCTGCCGCACTGTTAGATATCCACGTCAGTGCCTATTCCAGACTCACATGCGCGGTCATACACCAGTTTTGCCGTCGCTGTGTCCTGGATCGCCAACCCGTTCGATTTGAACAGGGTGATTTCATCATCACTAATCCTGCCGGGCTTTTCCCCCAAGACGATCTCCCCCAAGTCGGCATAGATGTGTGACTCGTCCAAAGCGCCTTCCTCGATGGGAATCATAAGATCACCGGCCTCCTTGAGACAGGCCTCGGTCGAGTCCGCCACAAACCTGGACCGTCTGACAATGGTCGTGTCCAACTCCCGTGCGTTCGGGGTGTGACTGCCGATGCCGTTGATGTGAGTACCCTCGCGTACTTTCTTCCCGTCGAATAGCGGCGTCGGCGACGATGTTGCCGTGCAAATGATGTCAGCGGCCAGGAGTTCCTCGGCACTTCCCATCTTAACGACCTCCATCTCCAGCTTGGCGCTCATTTCGGTCACGAATCTATCGGCAGCCTCGCTGGAGATATCATACACCATCGCTTTGGACAACTTGCGCGCCACCGCCACCGCCCACAGTTGCATCTTAGCCTGAACACCCGCGCCAAAGATACCAGCTACCTGATCGTCACCTTCGCGTGCCATGTATTTCGTGGCCACACCGCTCACGGCACCGGTTCTGACGGCAGTAAGGTAACCGCCATCCATTATGCAAATGACCTGCCCGGTCTCAGCGTTTTGCAGCAGTACCGTTCCGATAGTGGTCGGCAGCTTGTGTTTGGTCGGATTACCCTTGTATATGCTGACCACCTTGCAGGCTAACGCACCCATCTCCTTCAGATAGGCCGGCATATACAGCGCTAGTCCGTCCGGCGGCGTGATCGGTATTCTGAGCGGCAGAACCGCCGTACCATTGGCAAGCTCAGCGAACGCCTTCTCCACGACATCCATACAGTCGGACATCTGCAGAACCTGTGTTACATCGTCTCTGGAAAGCAATAACGGCATAGAAACCTCCTGATGTTTGGTTTCATTATACCAAACGGTAGGCGGCTCCGGCAAGGAATATGTGGACCGGCGTGAGCCCGGAGAACTCTGAGCAGTTCGAGTATCTCTTGCCAAATGCAGGAATTTGATTACTTTGGGGCCAATTGATGACAAAGAAAACATAGAACCATGCGTATACAATTGTGAGGCCCGATCATGACTCTGACTGAACTGAAGAAGATGGCCAAAGATCATAAGATCGAGTTTATCGACCTGAAGATAAGTGACCTGCCCGGTCTGTGGCACCATATTACCATACCCGTATCTTCCCTGAATAAGGATCTCTTCACCACCGGAGTCGGTGTGGATGGTTCATCATTGCCCGGGTTCTCGGCCATTGAGCGGGGTGACATGATCATGATCCCCGATGCCGACACGGCCTTTGTCGATCCGTTCTTTGATCGGCCTACCTTGTCCATGATATGCAATATCATGGATGTTGGTGACAAAGTCCTCCCCTATTCCCGTAACCCTCGACGGGTCGCCCACGATGCCGAGATATTCCTGAACAAGATCAAACCGGGGTTGAAGGCGATCATAGGACCTGAGTTCGAGTTCTACGTCTTTGACAAAGTCAATTTCTTCCAGGGACCCGATAGAGCTTTCTATTACCTGGACTCTTCCGAGGCCGAATGGAACGCAGAGCAGGACGACGAAAACCTTGGCTACAAGATTCCCTACAAGAAAGGCTATCACGCCGCGCCGCCGATGGATCGCACCTACAATCTGCGGTCGCAGATTTGCGCCATGCTGGCCGAGGTCGGCGTTCATCTGAAATATCATCACCACGAAGTAGGCGGTGGTGGCCAACACGAGATTGAGACGAAGTTCTCACCGCTGTTGAAAATGGCCGACCAGACAATGCTGACCAAGTACTTCGTCAAGAACGAATGCTTTCGCCAAGACAAATCGGCTACTTTCATGCCCAAACCGCTATTCAATGAGCCGGGATCGGGCATGCATGTGCATCAATATCTGGCTAACAAGAACGGGTCGGTCTTCTTTGACAAGAAGGGACCGGCGAGATTCTCCAAAATCGGCCTCTATTATATTGGTGGCATGCTCAAGCATGTTGATTCCATCCTGGCCTTCTCCAATCCGTCGACTAATTCGTTCAAACGACTCGTACCCGGTTTTGAAGCGCCCGTGGCGGAGCCGTACTCCGTCGGCAACCGGACCGCATGTATACGTATCCCCGGCTACCAACGCGACCCCAGGACCATGCGCTTTGAGTTCCGCCCCGGTGACGGCACGATGAACCCGTACCTGGGCTTTGCTGCCATGTTGATGGCCGGCATCGACGGTATCAGGAACAAGATCGATCCCGGATTGCCGATGGACAAAAACCTCGACCAGCTACCGCCCGATGAGTTGGCAAAGATACACCAGCTACCGACCTCGCTGACCAAAGCCCTCAACGCGCTCGAGGACGACTACGATTACCTTCTGGAGGGCGGCGTTTTCACCGAAGACCTGCTGGAAAACTGGTCGGCTCTAAAGCGTAAAGAAGTCGACGAGATCCGCATCCGTCCCACCCCGTACGA
>JAUWMW010000285.1 GCA_030612965.1 bacterium | reverse complement strand
GAAGCGAAGATCGAACTTGGTGATAGCGTCACCGTTGGGTCCGCAAGAGATGCCGGCCTTCCTGACCTGCGGCGCAGACATCTTAGTGTGATCGACGGCAAACGATTCCGGAATCACGCTCGATGCGGACGGACTGCTGTTGTCTCCACTGTCATCAGGTCGGTGCATCGATCAGGTTCCCATCTCCCACGAGGCCAGGTATTCTTTCTGCTCCGCGGTGAGCTTATCGATCGTGATACCCATCGATCTTAGCTTAAGCGCAGCGATGGTGGCGTCGATCTTGTCCGGCAGTGTGTATACCTGTCGCTTAAGTTTCTTGTGATTCTTTACCACGTACTCGGCCGCCAGCGCCTGGTTGGCGAACGACATGTCCATCACCATGGCCGGATGACCCTCCGCCGCTGATAGATTCACCAACCGTCCCTCGGCCAGGATGTTGATCCGTTTGCCGTGAAGAACGAACTCTTCAACGCTGGGTCGGATCATGCGCCGTTTCTTCGTCGCCTTGCGCAGAGCCGGGAGGTCAAGTTCGCAGTCAAAATGCCCGGAGTTACAGACGATAGCGCCGTCTTTCATTTTCTTGAAGTGTTCCAGACGGATCACATGGATATCACCGGTCAGAGTTACAAACAGATCTCCCTTGGGCGCCGCTTTGGCTATCGGCATAACGATGAAACCGTCCATGGCCGCCTCGATGCCCTTAACCGGATCGACTTCGGTAACGATCACGTTGGCGCCCATCCCCTTCATGCGAACAGCCAGTCCGCGCCCACACCAACCGTAACCTGACACCACCACGGTCGAACCGGCCAGCAGCATATTGGTGGCGCGCAGGATTCCGTCAACGGTCGATTGACCGGTGCCATAACGATTGTCGAAGAAGTGTTTGGTCTTGCTGTCGTTGACGGCAATTACCGCAAACTTCAGCGCTTTGTCGACAGCCATAGCACGAAGACGTATTACGCCGGTGGTCGTCTCTTCGGTGCCGGCCAGGACGTTATCAACGAGTTCCTGGCGATCCTGGTGCAATGTCGACACCAGGTCGGCGCCGTCATCCATGGTTATGTTCGGCTTGAAATCCAGCGCCTGATGGATATGTTTGTAGTAGGTTTTGTTGTCCTCGCCGTTGATAGCAAATACGGAAATACCATACTCCTTCACCAGAGCGGCAGCCGCATCGTCCTGCGTCGAGAGCGGATTGGAGGCACAAAGCGCCGCGTTGGCGCCGCCGGCTTTGAGCGTGCGCATCAGGTTGGCCGTCTCGGTGGTAACATGGAGACAGCAGGCCAGATTGATTCCGCGAAGCGGCTTCTCTTTGGCGAATCGTTCCCTGATAGAACGCAACACCGGCATGTTGCGTTCGGCCCATTCGATTTTCTTCTTGCCTTCTTTGGCTAAAGAAATGTTCCGGATGTCGTTCTTCACTGCCATAGTTTATGCGTCCTTGGCCAGTTTTTTGGCCTTATCAGTTTTTTCCCAGGTGAACTCTCTGTCGTTTCGTCCAAAGTGGCCATAAGCGCTGGTCTTTGCATATATCGGATTCAGCAACTTCAGGCTCTTGATGATTCCCCTTGGCGTGAGGTCGAAGTGCTTGCGGATCAACTCGACAATACGAGCCTCCGGAACCTTGCAGGTCTGATTGGTAAAGACCATCATCGAAACCGGTTCGGCCACTCCGATAGCGTAGGCCAACTGGAGCGTACACTTGCCGGCCAGGCCACTGGCTACCACGTTCTTGGCAATATAACGGGCCATGTAGCTGGCGGATCGGTCGACCTTGGTAGGGTCCTTGCCGGAGAAGGCGCCGCCGCCGTGGCTAGCCATGCCGCCGTAGGTATCGACAATGATCTTGCGGCCGGTCATGCCGGTGTCGGATTGGGGACCGCCGATAACAAATTTACCCGTCGGGTTGACATAGAACTTCGTTTTGTTATCGATCATCCGCTTGGGCACGACGGGAAGGATTACCTTGTCGATTATCTCGTCGGTCGCCTTGCGAGTGATCTTCTGACCGCTTCGGTTCAGTATCTCCTCGGTGTGCTGAGTGGAGATGACAATAGCGTCGGCCCGATGCGGCTTGCCATTACGGTACTCGACCGTCACCTGCGACTTGCCGTCGGGACCAAGGTACGGCAGAATGTTCTTCTTGCGCACGGCGGCCAACCGCATGGCCAGTTTGTGGGCCAGCATGATCGGCATCGGCATCAACTCTTTCGTCTCGCGACAGGCGTACCCGGCCATCAACCCTTGGTCGCCGGCGCCGCCGGTGTCGACACCCTGGGCGATATCAGGCGACTGACTGCCGATAGCGTTCAGGATAGCGCATGAATCGTAGGCGAATCCACTCCTGCTGTCAGTGTAGCCTATATCACGGATGGTCTCTCGAACCAGGTTGGAAATGTCGGCATAGGCTGTCGTGGTTATCTCGCCGCCGACTATGACCAGACCCGTGGTGACGAATGTTTCGCAAGCCACGCGGCCATGCCGATCCTGCCTGAGGACTTCGTCGAGAACCGAATCGGATATGCGATCACAGAGTTTGTCGGGATGACCTTCCGTGACCGATTCTGATGTAAACAGGAAATTGCCTGCCATACCTTATGCTCCTTGCCGTAGAGTTTAACAACGACGCGGCCGGTCGGGCCTCCTGCCTCAGCCGTCCTCGATCTCCAAATGTTCGCCTATATTGAGAACCCCCGATCTGTTCCTTACTACTGCTTTCGGTCCCAACAGCGAGTTCTTCATTGCTACGTTTTCAACCTCGCAGCCGCGCCCAACGATGGAATTGCTGATGACGCAACGATTCAGATTCGCCCCAGCGCCAATCGATACATACGGCCCGATTTCCGAGTCAGTAACCACCGCCGTTGCATCCAAATGAACCGGCGGAGTCAGTATACATCCATCCACCGGACCTGCGGAGTCCATCTTTCCCAGCAGGAACCGGTTAGTGGCCAAAAGAGTCTCCTTTGTTCCACAATCGTACCAGGGCCCGGTGTCG
>JAUWMW010000206.1 GCA_030612965.1 bacterium | reverse complement strand
ACCACCAGAAACGGCTCGAAACCTACGAACGAGTAGCGGGCCAGCTTCTCACCCCCCTCGATCGATTCGAGCAGGAACGAATCCTCTTTTCGTCCAGCCAGTTTCATGAAGGCCGATACCGGCGTATCCAGATCGGCTGGGATACGGGTATACACCGGGATAACGTTGCCCTTCTTGCTGAGCTTGCGAACTTCGGTGTAGGAAATCATCGCAACGTGAAAACTCCTTTGGCAATATAATCGGCCGGTCCGGTCAGTTCAATAAGGTCCGTTGACCGGTCCCATCGGATTCGCAGGGTACCGGTTTCGAACCGAATTTCGCAATCCCGATCAACGGCGCCGATCATCACCATCGCACACACGGCCGCAGCCGCCCCGGTGCCGGACGACCCGGTGGCGCCGGCGCCCCGTTCCCAATCGGCTAATTCGATCTTGCGACGACCAACCACGCGGACAAACTCGACATTGGTCCCACGCGGGAAGGCCGAATGATTCTCGATCTCAGCGCCGAGTGCCTGCCAGTCGAAATCAAAGTGGTCCACCGGAAGCACTGTATGCGGATTGCCGACAGCCAGGCAGGTGACTGGAAACTCCAGCCCGCCAACCTTCAACGGGGCGTTTATCATTACCCGCAGCTTGCTCCTGACCGGGACCCGCTTAGTTTCAAACTCCGGCCTGCCTAACTGAGTAACGATGACCGCTCCGGTGTCGGATGGCTTCAGAATCCTGGCCGTGTGCGGTCGACCATCCATCTCCAATACAAAACTGCGACGGCGGCGATCTTTCAGGTATTCATGCAGGGCTGCGATTCTTAAACCGTTACCTGACTTCTCAGCCCATGAACCATCGGCGTTGTATATGTCGACGCATCGACTGCCCCCACGCGAGGACACGTACAGAATTCCGTCGGCGCCCACACCGGAGCGTCGATGGCAGATACTGCGCGCCAAACGCCCGAGGCTCCCCTTCGGAACACGTGTTAAACTGCTCTCAATGACCAGGAAATCGTTAGCCAGTGCATGGTACTTGGCAAATGGAATATGCATGGACCCTAAATAATGCCGCCGCGTCCTATGTCAAAGAAAAAAAGTCCTCGCAGACCCCCTGCCATATCACAGAAGTGTCAGCCAGAGACGGCTGACACCACGAGGATAAACCATCCTCATGCTGAGCGCAGTCGAAGCACAGGCATTGCCTGCCTTTCGCGCCTCGCGCGCGCTATATGTCTCCCTGGGCGCAGTCAAAGGGCGACGGACACGCTCGCCCCAGCCCGGCTTGTCATTCCCGCGCAGGGTCTTCCAAAAACCCATGATATTGTGCGCGGCAGACCTCCCGGTCTGCCCGTTTGAAGGACGTACCCAGGGTAATCAAGGGGCAGCCGAGGACGTCTGCCGCCCACAGCAAAGAAACAACCACCGCCGGATAGTTTTTGGAAACTTCCTCAAGGGGGGACTTTGAAGAAGAAATGTCTTTTGTGCGCGGCGTCACCCACTGACGCGGTGAATCCCCGTCCCAAACGAGTTTGAGACAGCCACCCCGCCGGAGTACATCCACGACACACCAATACAAAAGCGGGCCGCCTGACGACGACCCGCTTGGTTTATTCATGAATCATAGCAGGGACCGCTACTCCACTTTCGCCCACGACCAGTCCATCGCTGCCATTTGCGAGTACAGGTTCCAGCGGCGATCGCAGTCTTGCTGACCAAGCTTGAGAAGCATCTTCGCCCGTTCCGGATCCTTTGCCTTCAACGTGCGGAAGCGGTTCTCAGCGTAAGAGTACTCCTCAAATGGAATCGACGGTTTCTTGCTGTCTAGCTGTAACGGGCTCTTCCCTTGCGCGATCAAAGCCGGGTTGTAGCGATACAACAACCAGTGACCGGACTTAACAGCGCGATCCTGAGCCTCCATACCCAGCGACATATCGATGCCATGCGCGATACAGTGGCTGTAACAGATAATACATGAGGGGCCGTTATACGCCTCGGCCTCAGCAAACGCCTTGACCGTCTGGTTATGACTGGCGCCGATAGCAACCTGAGCCACGTAGACGGAGCCATACGCCATCAGCATCAACCCCATGTCTTTCTTGGCGAGCGGCTTGCCGGCGGCAGCAAACTTGGCGGTCGATCCGCGCGGCGTCGCCTTGGACATCTGCCCGCCGGTGTTAGAGTAAACTTCGGTATCAAGGACCAACAGGTTGACGTTCCTGCCGGAGGCCATGACGTGGTCTACTCCGCCGAAGCCGATATCATAGGCCCAACCGTCGCCGCCAATACCCCAGATCGACTTATTGACCAGGAAGTTGGCTACGTTCTTGAGCGCCGTGACGCGATCACTTGCGGGCATGCCGTTCAGCTTGTCCATCAGCGCTGCGACCCGTCCGCGTTGCGACTCGATTCCTTCCTGCGTCGACTGGTCGGCTGTTGACAAATCGTCGTACATCTCCGGAACCAGTTCCTTCACCAGTTCCAAAGCATACTCTTTGAGACGGTCGGCGGTGAGCCGCATCCCCATAGCAAACTCGGCGCAGTCCTCAAACAGGGAGTTCGACCAGGCCGGGCCGCGGCCATCGGAGCGCACCGTGTATGGTGTAGTCGGCAGGTTGCCGCCGTAGATGGAACTGCAGCCGGTGGCGTTACCACAGATAGCGCGATCACCGAATAGTTGCGTCATCAGTTTGACATAGGGTGTCTCGCCGCACCCGGCACAGGCGCCGGAGAACTCAAAGAGCGGCTTGACGAATTGTGAACCCTTGGTGGTAGCGATCTTGAACAGCGCCGGATCGGTTTCGGGCAGTTGATTGACAAAGAAGTCCCAGTTTTTCGCTTCGACTTTGCGCAGCGGCGCCTGGGGCGCCATATTGATCGCCTTGCGATCGGTCTTCTTCTTGTTCTCGTCCTTCACGTAGGCCGGACAGGCGTGGACACATATCTCACACCCAGTACAGTCCTCAGGCGCCACCTGAAGCGCGTAGTACAACCCTTTGTGCGGTTTCATCGCCTCGATCGACTTGAACTCCGCCGGCGCCTTGGCCAACTGTTCCTTCTCGAACAGTTTGGGGCGAATGGCTGCATGTGGGCAAACGATTGAACAGATATTGCACTGGATACACGCCTCGGCTTCCCACACGGGAATCTCGACGGCAATGTTACGTTTCTCGTATTGGGTCGTGCCGGTTGGATAGGTGCCGTCTACGGGGAACACGGAGACCGGCAGTTGTCCGCCGCGACCGGCGATGATCTCGGCGGTGACATTCTGCACAAACTCCGGCGCAGATTCCGGTACGATCGGGGGCATCTTTTTCGTGCTGGTTACCTTGTCGGGATAGGTGACTTTGTGCAGCGCGCCCATCGCTCCGTCAACAGCCGAGTAGTTCATGTTGACGACCTTCTCACCCTTGCTGCCATAAGTCTTGAGAATGGCGTCCTTGATCGCTTTGACGGCGTCGTCCTTGGGCAGAATGCCGGAAATCATGAAGAAGGCCGTCTGCATAATCATGTTGATCCGCGCCCCGAGACCAAGCTCCTTGCCCAGTGCGATGGCGTCAATCACATAAAACTGAGCCTTCTTATCGATGATCTGCTGTTGCACTTCCATCGGCATCTGATCCCAGATCTCATCCGGTCCGAATGGTGCGTTCAACAGGAAGGTACCACCCTCGATCAGTTTAGAAAGCATGTCGTACTTCTCAAGGAACGAGAAGTTGTGACAAGCGACAAACTGTGAAGAGGTGATCAGGTACGGTTTGCGGATTAGTTCTTTGCCGAAACGTACGTGCGAGACCGTGATGGCGCCCGCCTTCTTGGAGTCATAGACGAAGTAGCCCTGGGCGAAATTGTCGGTGTTCTCGCCTATGATTTTGATCGAGTTCTTGTTGGCGCCCACGGTGCCGTCAGCACCCAAACCGTAAAACAGCGCCCGGAAGTTCTCGCCCTCAAGACTGAAGGACTCATCCAATGGCAGCGACGTCATCGTAACATCGTCGTTGATACCGGCGGTGAAATGGTTCTTGGGAGCATCTTTCTTGAGTTCGTCGAAGACCGCTTTGGCCATAGACGGATTGAACTCACCGGAGCCAAGCCCGTAGCGACCACCCACTACCAGCGGACGCTTGTTGGGACGCGGCCAGTTATTATCGAAAGCTTCGTCCAGAGCGGCCTGGACATCGATGTACATAGGTTCACCGACCGCACCCGGTTCCTTAGTGCGATCGAGCACGCCGATTTTCGAGATTGTGGTCGGCAGTGACGCGACAAAGGCTTGAGCCGAAAACGGCCGATACAATCGCACTTTGAGGATGCCTACTTTTTCACCCAGCCCGACGAGTTCATCGACCGTCTCATGCACCACTTCGGCGCCGGTGCCCATGATGATGATCACGCGTTCAGCCTCGGGGTGACCGAAGTAATCGAACAAGTGATAGTCCCGCCCCACAACCGAGGCAAACTTGTCCATCTGCTTCTGGACAATGCCCGGAGC
>JAUWMW010000330.1 GCA_030612965.1 bacterium | reverse complement strand
TCTCAAGAGTCAAAGGGAAAAACAACTCCCGGTGAGTTGGGCGAACAGCGGTCTCTGCTCACCTGGATGCGTATGCTGCCGGCGGCTGCGGCCCTGCTGCTGGTCATTGGCATCGGCAGCGCCGGCTACCTGCTGGGCCGTCTTGATAACCGGACAACCACTATGGCCGGTAACAGCGCCGCGATTGATATCTCACAGACGATGGATGATGATTACAGTGAGCCCGATGACCCAACAGTGCGGTTGCTGTTGTACGACTTCGCCTCCGACCGACCCTATGACGCCAGCGAAACACTGCTGGATGATATAACCGAAGAAGAACTGCGATACCTTGAACAGAATTTCGAGGTGGGAGATTTACTCTGATGCGTGCACTAATGACCATACTGATTGCGGTCGTCCTGGCCGGGAGTTCCGCCCTCGCCCAGCAGGGACGGACCGATGATCGTTCCGAAGAACAAACGCAGATACAGTTGACACCAGACCCACGATGCGTATTCGCACAGGCAGACGAAACGATGGGTCCGCCCGATTACCCGCGAGGCCGACCGGGTGAACGCGGCCACATGATGCGACAGCGCAAATATGTCGAACAGTTCCGGATTTTGAAAATGCTGGAGTTGCTCGAATTGAACGAGGACCAGGAGCTAACTTTCCTGACTGCGTATAATTCGATGCGACGTCAGTTGCGAAAGATCGACGAAGAAAGAGTGCGACTGATCGAGGAATTGGCCGGAGGGTTACGTAGCGAAACAATCTCGGATTCCGCCATTGGCCACCTGACTGAAAGAATCTTCAAAGCCGACGAATTGAAACGACAGGTGCAATCGGATTTCATCGAGCAGGCATCGACAACTCTTGCACCCCGGCAGTTCGGCAGGCTGGTGGTGTTTCACGAACGATTCGAACGGGAACTGCTTGACCGGGTCCGCGCTTTCCGCGAACACAAAGGAGGCAGATAGCTCCATAATAAACGAGTATATAACGAAAAAACAGATCAGAAACAATTGACCAAAACTAAACGAAAGGAAACGTTATGAAAAAACTAACCATCATCATGTTGATTGCGTTGATGATCCCGGCGACAACCGTGCTGGGTCAGATGCGGTGGCACGATCGGGACGGCAGTTGTGATATGCTCTTCTTTGATGGCCGCGGGCTGGGGCAAGGTGGACTGGGCATGGGTCAGGGCATGAGAGGACACGGCCAGGGTCCGCACGGTATCATGGCCATGGCCGAGGAACTCGGCCTGACCGATGACCAGAAAGACCGTCTGCAGAAGATGGCTCTCGGAAACCAACTTGAGATGGTCGACAAACGCGCCGCCGTCAGGAAAGCCGAGATTGGTCTGAAAGCTTTGATGCTCGATGACGCCGACGAGGGCAAAGTGCTCGCAGGTATCGACGAGGTAGCCCGGCTGAAGGCAGATGTCAAGAAACAGCAATACCGACATCGTCAGCAAATGAAGGCGCTCTTAACCGACGAGCAGGTGAAGAAGCTCAAGGAATGCCGCTTCGAGTCCAAGGAGTTCCACTTCATGGGTAAGCCGGGCCGACGCGGGGGGATGCAACGCCGGGTCATCGAAATCGAGGTGGACGACGACTGAGCCTGCACAACGTCGGAACCTACTATCTACGCAGAAAAGCCCGCCATCAGGCGGGCTTTTCCTGTGATGGTGTCGAGCAATGCAAAAAAGGGCGGTCGAAACCGCCCTTGCACAAAGATGCCATATCGGTGGTGAATTACAGCATCGAAAGGTACTTATCCATCTCGAACTTGCTCACGTGGATGCGGTACGAGTCCCACTCGATCTGCTTATTCAAAATGAGAGCGTTGAAAATGTGATCCCCCAGGGTCTCGCGAGCCAGTTGAGACCCTTCGAACTCGCGGACAGCGTTCTCCAGTGAATTCGGCAGCTCATCGATTTTCAGACTGAGCTTCTTCTCTTTCGACATGTGGAAGATGTTCTCTTCGATCGGCTCACCCAGTTCGTACTCGTTTTCAATCCCTTTCATACCGGCCGCCAGCATGCAGGCATACACCAGATACGGGTTGGCCGCCGGGTCGGGCGAGCGCAACTCGATCCGGGTGGCGTGTTCCTTACCGGTACGATACATCGGTACCCGC
>JAUWMW010000277.1 GCA_030612965.1 bacterium | reverse complement strand
GCCAACATTGCTGCCGGCGCTTTCAGCGGCTACGCCTGCTCCGGCTCGTTTACGCGCTCAGCTCTGAGCTTCCAGTCAGGTGGTCGCTCACCGTTTGCCGGTATTCTCACGGGACTTCTCGTGCTGGCCAGTGTCATGGCTTTTGGTCCTCTTGCTGCCTACCTTCCCAAGGCCGCGCTGGCCGGGATGATCTTCTTTGTCGCGTATACGATGCTGGACCAACGAGCCATCCGTCGCATCATCCAAACCTCGCGCACTGAAACCGGTATTATGGTCACCACCTTCGTGGCCACCCTGATCGTGCCACTTCAGTTCGCGGTTCTGGCCGGTGTAATTCTGTCATTAGCCATTTACATCTACCAATCGAGCATGCCGGTGGTCCAACCGGTGGTGCCGGACGAAAACTACCGCCATTTCGTAGAGCGACCTGACGCCCCCACTTGTCCCCAGCTTGCCGTTGTCAACATTCGTGGCGCCATCTTTTTCGGCGCTGCGGGTTATGTTGAAGACCATCTTGTGCAGCTCTACGAGGAGAACCCCGGACAGCGACACCTGCTGTTGCGCATGCACGGCGTGCATCAGTGCGACCTGTCGGGTCTTGAAGCGCTGGAAGGGATCGTGAGCCTGTACCGCGAGTCCGGCGGCGACATTTATCTGGTCCAGGTTCGCCCCAACGTACGCCGACTCATGGAGACGTCAGGGTTTGAGGCGACGCTTGGCAAGGATCGTTTCCTCACCCAGGAAAATGCGGTCGATTGGCTCTTTGAAGAAATCCTGGACCCGGCGGTCTGCTGTTATGAGTGTGAAGTTCGGGTCTTTGCTGAGTGCCAGGCGCTGGTAAAACACCCCTATGAACGGCTATTGCCGACGGCCAGTCACCGCGCTATCGATCCTCAGCACCACCTGTCGGTGATTGAGTTGGTGAGCGCGCTGCACGGCGAACATGGCGGCGCTATGCTCATTGACGTACGCGAACCCGAGGAGTATCGGGCCGGTCATCTCCATGGTTCGCAATTGATACCGCTGAGGGAGATCATCAACAAGGCCGACAGTTTGCCGCATGATCGCCCTATCTATCTCATTTCCCGCTCCGGTCGGCGTAGTACTCGCGCCATGCACTGGTTCCTCAATCTGGGGTTTACGAATGTGTACAACCTTGGCGGCGGTATACTCAGTTGGAAGGCGAGCGGCGGACCGCTGGAAGTTTCTTAGGAAGGATGGCAGGATCGCGGGGCTCCTGCCCTATAAGACAAAAAACGCGACCGATGTTTCCACCGGCCGCGCTCTCATCAAGAAAGGAGGCAATAGTCTATTGTTTTGACCAGGCAGGAGATGAATCCATTCCGGGGCCAGTCAGGCGACGGGCACCGCTACCAGAGATATCGATGATCCAGATGGAACCATCCTGGGTCGAAAAGGTCAGCCATTTGGAATCGGGCGAAAAAGACGGTCGTATCGGATACAAATAGGTGCCAACCGGAGCCTTCGTCACCAGGTACTTCTGTTTGAGGTCAGGCGTGGCTATGTAAAGACCACCGTCGTCCATTTTGTTGTTGATGTAGGCGATCCATTTGCCGTCGGGTGACCATGCCGGTGCCACCAAGCCAGCGTTCATCATGGCCATCTTCGCGATGGAATCCAACGGCATCATGTAACGTCCGGCCGGAATCACAACCAGACCGATTCTCCGGAACCCCTTTTGTTCAATCATTTCGGTATATTCACAGACGATATCACCCTGAGAATTCATAGATGGCGCCATCAGGAACTGCTCACTGGGGTTGGCCCAGTCTTTGCGTAGCGGTTTGAACCCGCCGCCTTCGGGCTCCATCGTGCAAATCTGGTAATTGGGACTGACAGTGTTGGCGGTGTTGGCATTGATGTCCTTGTAGAACACCACCTTACCGGGTGACACCCAATCCGGATCGCGCCTGCCGAGATCGTCGGTGGCCCGTCGCCACCAGTAGTCCTTGTTGGCGTACGCAGAGTCAAGCGAGGCAATAAACAAATCGTACACTTTGTGCATGCCGCCCATAAAATCCGGTCCCTTCAGATCGACGGTGCCGGAGCGAGTGAACATCACCCGTTTGCCGTCAGGTGACCAACTAGGGCGACCATCAGCATTACCGGCGGCGCATATCTTGTCCTGGTTCTGGCCATCGGCGTTCATGACCCAGATATCTTTGTCGCGAACAAAAGCGATGCGTCCGGTCGGTTGACCGATAGTGCCGGCTTTCGCCGCCGGGAGTGTCTCGGCCGACTCCGCCAAAGGCGCGACCAGCATCAATGCCACAACTGCCGCCACAAAGGCGGGAACTATTCGTCTATTACTTCTCAATGGTATCGTCTCCGTTTCAGGTTAACCGGTCGCCTAAAGTAAGCCGACCAATCGGCAATGTCAACCCCGGTCGACGGGCTACCAACTGAAGAACCGCTTGACCTCGATTCTCCCCTTAACTCCGGACAGATCCAAGTCCACACGGCCATCCGAGGTACCATCGACAGTAGCGACCACTTCCTGGTCCTGGCTGTTATACCAGGAAACATTCTTGAAGTTCAACATCATGTAGCCGATATCGGCGCCGATGACCATTCCATTCCACTGGATAGGGTAGTCACCACCAATGTTGACCATGAATCCGGGAGCGCTGCCCTTGAAGGCGATATTGGTAGCTTCGGGCGTCGAGGTGGCCAGGTTAAGATTTTGGTATTCCGGCCACAAATCCCAACTGGCCTGATAGTAACCGACACTGCCGCCGATACGAACAGCCGGCTTGGTCAGTTGTTCGGTTGCGGTCGGCCGGTTGAAAACATAGTACTGCAGACCGGTGGTCACGCCCCAGACCTGAATCTCGGATTTCAGATTGGATACAGTAACGGCTGCTCCATCAGGCGGGTTGTAGTCAAATGATCCGCTCTTGTTCTCGCCCATCTTGAGCCAGTATTCGCCACCGATCGACAGACCGATCTTCTGGGCGAATACTAATCCAAAATCAAGCCCGAACGACGTCGCTTCACCCAGCCATTCCAGCGAGCCGTTGGAGAAATTGCTCGATTGGTAACTGGCGAACGCATT
>JAUWMW010000018.1 GCA_030612965.1 bacterium | reverse complement strand
GCCGCTGAGTGCTACCGGAAGGAAGAGTACCAAACCGGTTACGAACATCTGGAAAAAGCCAAGACATTCGTGGTGCATCTCTACACCACCCTCGACAACGAGCAAGGGGGGGCTATCGCCGACAACCTTGGCAAGCTCTACAGCTTTATAGTGAATCAAACTAACATCGTCGAAGCGACCAAAGATTTGTCCGATATTGACGATATCATAAGTGTATTGACCAATCTCAGAGCCGGTTGGTCGGAGTTGAAACAGCAGGAAGCCAAAACCGCACCCGCCGCTGCCACCGAACCAATTCCTGGCGGCGGCTTTGTAACATCTGGATGAACATGGATAGCCTGGATTACAATGCCATTAGTCGACTGGAACGAGAGTTGGTCTTCATTCTCAAGGAAGAGTACTCGTTTTATCAGTCACTTTACATCACGATGGACAAGCAGCGAGATTCGATCAAGTTCAATCGTGACGAACACCTGCTGGATCTATTCGCCGAAATAGAACGTTGCCACCGACGAATCAGACAATCTGAAACCAAGGTTGCGGCCATGAAGGCTAAGCATCCCCGGATGTTCCGCGTGGCAGCGGCCAAACCGGAAATCAAAAAGCTGGTGAACAGCCTTGCCACCATGGTCAAGAAGAATATGACCCTGGTATCCGAGAGCGAAGTGTATCTGAGGGAGCGTTACGAGCGCATCAGGGAGGAACTGGGAGAACTCAAAAACAGTCACAAGATTCTCCAGTATGTCAGCGACGGCGACCCGTCGCCGCAGTTTGTCGACGGCAAGAACTGAAGTCAGGTGGCTGTTATAGATAGTGGATGAGATTCGAGACGATCGTCACCGAAATAGGAAGGTTGAAGGTGATGCTATGAAGATAGGACCCTATCACGAAAGTCAGGTACCAGGCCGACCGAGCCAGGCACCGTCGGGGCAACCCGGAAAAACTCAGGAGGCTGGTGACCTTGAGAAGAAGTCGACCCAGTCCAAGTCGAGTGCCATAGAGGTCCGGGGGCGACAAGACACTGTACAGCTCTCCGGCGCCGGTGGAGCAGTCGACCCTGAACCTTACGGCCGGATCGAATACGACAGTGACAGGTTGGGCGATAGACGCGTCGCTCATCAAGCAACAGACGGATATCGCGTCGAAGCGGCACCGAACGGCTCCGGAGGACGACGGCTCGACAAGGCAAGACTTGAGACGATACAACATCGTATGGAGTCAGGGTTTTACGAGCAAGCGGACGTTCGGGAGAAGATCGCCGACCGGTTGGCTGAGAGACTGACCGATATCGGTGAAGAACAGGGAGACTCAGAATAGAACCATGGACACGGCGACAATCGACAATAAGGTAAAGCTGGTTGTTTCGAATATCCGAAATCTGCCAACGCCACCGATCGTGTTTCACCAGATTCAGAAAGTGATGGCCGACCCGAATTCGTCCGCTGGCCGGGTTGCCGCCGTGCTGGCTGAGGATCCGGCCATGTCAGCGAAGGTCCTCAAACTGACCAATTCCGCATTTTACGGACTGAACCGCGAGATTGAGTCGGTCAAGCACGCAGTGTTGATCGTCGGTATGGAGGCGATCAAGAACCTTGTCCTGTCGGCCTCCGTGCTCGGTATGTTCAAGGGCAACGATATCGACCAGGAATTCCAGGAATCCTTCTGGCGTCATTCGCTGGCGACCGCCTTCTGTAGTCGACTACTGGCCAGACGAGTCAAGAGCCACGGCATGATCGACCCGGACACAGCCTTCTCATCGGGACTTTTACACGATATCGGCAAGATGGTTATATCCTGTTTCCTGCCGAACGAAAATGCCATGCTCAAAGCGGCGAGAGAGAGCGACAACGAGACAGAAGATTGTTTCCTCGAAGATAGTGTGCTTGGGTTTAACCACGCCCAAATTGGTGCCTTTCTGGCCCTCCAGTGGAAGCTGCCTAAGCGCCTCGCCGACTCAATCAGCTTGCATCATTATCCCATGTTGAGCGAGGACGAGTTGCCGATCGCCCATCTGATACACCTCGGTAATTTCGTTGCTAAGCGGACTTTCTACGATTCACAGGACACCTACATGATCGGCTCGCTTCAAGATGGCGTGGCCGATTACCTGAACGTGACTGAGCCCGATCTGGAAGAGTTCGAAAGTCTCCTGCGTGAAGAGTACGTCAAGGCGGAGACTTTCATGCAGATGGCCGGTATGTCGACGTGACCGGTATCAGTGCGCGGTTCCCCACCGTTCTGTCCTTGTTAACCCGACTTACTTCCAACGGCCCCGGGCCCGTCATCCCGAAATTATGTCTTGACAGAGCACGTAGGTCTAAGTATAATCATCAATTACGCGATAATGGTATCGCGAAAAAGCGGCGCCGATTGACAGATGGGCGATTAGCTCAGTTGGTTAGAGTACTTGCTTGACATGCAAGGGGTCACTGGTTCGATTCCAGTATCGCCCACCATAGATGAAGACAGCTGATGTCGGCGGAAACTCCCGACCGAATCTCCGCTTTTCGTTTTGTTGTAGAAAGAAACTGACGATATGTCACAGCTTCAGGTTACCTTGCCCGACGGTTCGACCAGACAGTATGACAAAGGTGTCTCTGGTCTTGACGTCGCCGCTTCGATTTCTCCGCGTCTGGCCAAAGAGGCGCTGGCGGTGAAAGTCGACGGCTCGGTGCGTGATCTGATGGCAGTCATCGACGCTGACGCACCGGTAGAAATCCTGACTTTTGCGCAAACCGAGGGTCGACAGGTGTTCTGGCATTCCAGCGCCCATGTTATGGCGCAGGCGGTGCAGGAATTATTCCCAGAGGCGAAATTGGCTATCGGTCCGCCCATCGACGAGGGCTGGTATTATGATTTCGATGTTGACAAGCCGTTCTCGCCGGAAGATCTGGAACGCATTGAAAAGAAGATGGCGAAACTCATCGCTGAAAATGCATCATTCAGCCGGAGTGAACTTCCGCGCCAACAAGCTATCGAGAAATTCCGCGCCGCCGGTGACGTCTACAAGGCCGAGATAGTCGAAGAACTTGAGGTCGACACAGTCTCGTTCTATCGGCATTCTCGATTTGAGGATCTCTGTCGCGGTCCTCACATCCCGCGCACCGGACTGATCAAGGCATACAGACTGACCGCCAGCTCCGGGGCGTACTGGCGTGGTGACGAGAAACGACCGATGCTTCAGCGCATCTACGGTGTTTCGTATCCTAAGAAGTCGATGCTTACAGAGTACCTTCACCGGCTTGAGGAGGCCAAAAAGCGCGACCACCGCATGCTTGGCAAGCAACTCGAACTGTACACCATCAACGAAGACGTTGGCGGCGGGTTGATTCTCTGGCTGCCGCGCGGCGCCCGGGTGCGCAATGAAATCGAGAATTTTTGGCGGGAACAGCATCTCAAGGCCGGGTACGAACTCGTGTTCTCGCCACATATAGCCAATCTCGATCTCTGGCACAAGAGTGGGCACACTGATTTCTACAAAGACGATATGTACGCTCCATTTGAGGCCGAGGGACGCAAGTTCCAGTTGCGGCCGATGAACTGCCCTTTTCACATTTCCATGTACCGTTCGCGCCGCTGGTCCTATCGTGATCTACCGCTGCGCTGGGCGGAGCTTGGGACCGTCTATCGGTTCGAGCCGAGTGGTGTTCTGCATGGCCTGATGCGGGTGCGCGGTTTCACTCAGGACGATGCTCACCATTTTGTCACCCAGGAGGGGATGGAAGAGGAGTTGGTCTGGGTGCTGGATTTCTGTGTCAACATGCTCAAGGCTTTTGGATTCTCCGACTACGACGTTTTTCTGTCGACTCGGCCGGAGAAAGCAATCGGAGATCCGGCCGATTGGGAACGAGCTCAGAACGGCCTGCACTCAGTCCTCAAGAAGGCCGGCCTGGCCTATGAAGTCGACGAGGGCGGTGGCGCGTTCTACGGTCCCAAGATCGACATCAAGATAAAGGACGCCCTTAACCGCAGTTGGCAGTGTTCGACTATCCAGTTCGATTTTTCCTTGCCGGAACGGTTCGATCTTCATTATATTGGTCCTGATGGTCAGCAGCAGCGACCGTTCATGATTCACCGGGCGCTGCTGGGCTCGATAGAGCGATTCTTTGGTGTCCTCATCGAGCACTACGCAGGCAATTTCCCCTTGTGGCTGGCGCCGTGCCAGGTAAGGGTGTTGCCGATTACTGACGATCTGAATGAATATGCCGCTGGTGTTGTGGAACGACTGAAAGCTCGTGACATCAGAGCGGAACTCGACGTCCGTTCTGAAAAGGTCGGCGCCAAAATACGTGACGCCGAACTGCTCAAAGTGCCGTACATGTTTGTTGTCGGCAAACGCGAAGTCGAAGCCGATTCGGTCTCTGTGCGCAAACATACGGTCGGCGATATTGGTGTGAAGTCGGTTGAAGAAGCGGCGGCGTTGCTGGCCTCGGAAATCGAAACTAGAGGTTTGAATGAGAATTGAGGTACTAATGAACAGGAGGGCTTCATAAGCAGCAAGACGCTTCGGGTCAACGCCCGGATTAAGGCCTCGCCGATCCGACTGATCGGACCTGAGGGTCAGCAACTCGGCATTGTGCCGATCAATGAGGCTTTGGACAAGGCGCGGGATCTTGAGCTTGACCTGGTTGAGGTATCTCCGAACAGCCGTCCGCCGGTTTGTCGAATACTTGACTACGGCAAGTTCAAATACGAACAGGCCAAAAAGGACAAGCTGGCGAGAAAACGCCAGCATAGTTATCAGTTGAAGGAGATGCGTTACCGTCCCAAGATCGATGATCACGACTACACGTTCAAATGCAAGCATGTTCGTGCGTTCCTTGAGTCGGGCAGTAAAGTGCGAGCCTATGTGATGTTTCGTGGACGCGAGTTGGCGTACACCGAGCGCGGTCGTCACCTGCTTGAGCGGGTGACCAAGGATATGGCCGACATTGCCGTGGTGGATGTTCAGATCAAGCGCGAAGGGCGCAACATGAGCATGATACTGGGACCAAACGCCGAGATACTGAAACAACTACGCGAAACTCGACCGCAGGCCAAAGACAGCCCGGCAATCCAGCCCGAGGCTAAACCTGAGACCGAAAATGAAGTCGATGCTACGGAAAACGAGCCGTCGACGACCAGTTCAGAATAGAAAAGTATTGTTTGTATAGTTAATAGTAAGGATAGTCTCGATGCCGAAAATCAAGACCAGGCGGGCAGCCGCCAAACGATTCAAGAAGACGGCTTCCGGAAAAATCAAGCGACACCACGCCTACCGCACGCATATTCTGACGAAGATGTCGCCCAAGCGGAAACGCCAATTGCGCAAAGCGACCTTAGTATCAGCCGCTGATTTGCCGCGCGTCAGGAAAATGGTTCCCACTATATAGGCGGCTCGGCCGATAGACCAGGAGATAAGAAATGCCACGCTCAAAGAATAACGTTGCCGCTCATAAACGTCACAAGAAAGTACTGAAGCGCGCCCGCGGCAACTACGGTGCTCGCGGTCGTCTTTATCGCACCGCGTTGGAAACGGTTAACAAGGGTCTGATGTATGCCTATCGGGATCGTCGCGCCAAGAAGCGAGTTTTTCGCTCGCTCTGGATTGCGCGTATCTCAGCCGCCGCGAAGATGTGCGATACCAACTACTCGAGCTTTATGCACGGCCTGACCAAGGCCGGTGTCAACCTGAATCGCAAGGCTCTGGCCGATATCGCCGCTCGCGATATGGCCACCTTCACCAACCTGGCAAAGATCGCCTCCGGCAACTAACCTCAGGGCTGACTGACTATGTCGCCACTGGAGGAAGTTGCCCGACTCAGGCAAGAGGCGTTGGAGCGGATCAGTACGGCTGATTCGCTCGCTTCGCTTAAGGAATTCCGCGTTCAGTACCTCGGGCGGAAGGGACGACTTACCGCTATTCTCAAGGGTCTGAAGGACCTCCCTGTTGAGCAGCGCAAGCAGGTAGGGGCCGAGGCCAACAAATGTCGCGTCCAATTGGAGCAGGATTTCGATGTGGCCGAGAGAAGATTCTCCGAGAAATCCGAAGCGCCGCTGATCGATCCGACCCTGCCCGGGACCGCCCAGCGGGTCGGTGCGATGCATCTGACCACCCAGGTCATTGAGGAGATGTGCGGCATATTTTACGGTATGGGGTTTGAGATCGCCCGCGGACCGGATATTGAAACCGACTACTACAACTTCAGCGCCCTGAATTTCCCGCCCGATCATCCCGCTCGTGATATGCAGGATACTTTCTTCGTCGAGGGCGATCGCCTGCTGCGCACGCACACCACCCCGGTGCAGATTCGCGAACTGGAGAAACAGAAACCGCCGATCAAGATTATCACACCCGGCAAGTGCTTCCGCAACGAGGCGATCTGTTCCCGCGCCCACGTCGCTTTTCACCAGGTTGACGGCTTCCTGATTGACAAGGGAGTGACCATGGCCGACCTCAAGGGCTGTTTGGTGGCCTTCTGTAAGGCGTTTTTCGGCGAGGGTCTCAAACTCAAGTTCCGGCCGTCGTACTTTCCATTCACGGAACCCTCAGCGGAAGTCGATATCCAGTGCTTCCTCTGTGGCGGCGACGGATGTGCCGTGTGCAAACGAACCGGTTGGCTGGAGATTCTCGGTTGCGGTATGATTGACCCGGCCGTGCTTGAGATGACCGGCCATGATCCTGAGAAATATACCGGGTATGCCTTCGGTATCGGGGTCGAACGTCCCGCTATGCTGAAGTACCGGATCGATGACATCCGACTGTTCTATAACAACGACTTGCGTTTCTTAAGGCAGTTTGTGTAGCCATGAGAGTCTCGTACAAATGGCTCAAAGAACTCACCGGTCTTGACTGGTCCCCCGACGAAATGGGTGAGCGCCTGACTCTGTCCGGCACCTCATGTGAGTACATCGAATCGACCGCCCGGTACATGGATAATGTCGTGGTCGGGCAGGTGATCGAACTCAGCGCTATCGAGGGGGCCGACAAGATCAAGAAAGCGGTTGTTGATGACGGAACCGAGCGCGTGGATGTTGTTTGTGGCGCCCCTAATGTCGCCGCCCAGCAGAAGATTGCTTTTGCCCGCGTTGGCGCTCGGTTGGTTGGTGATTTCGTCATAAAGAAAGCGAAGATCCGAGGGATCGAGTCGTTTGGCATGATCTGCTCGGAGCGCGAGTTGGGTATGTCGGACGACCACTCCGGTATTATAGTGCTCGATGACGATGCCCCGGTCGGCACACCTCTGGTTGAGCATCTGGACTACGATGACTTCATGCTGACTTTTGAGCTCACTCCGAACCGTCCGGACTCGATGTCGGCAATCGGGATCGCTCGCGACCTGGCGGCGCTGGCCTCGATCAAGCTGCGCCGTCCGAAGTTCGACCTGACCGAAGTAGCGACCCCTGCTTCTGATTCAATCAAAGTATCCATTGATGACCCCGAGGCCTGCCCGCGCTATGCCGCCCGCATTATCAAGAACGTCAAGATCGCACCGTCGCCCTGGTGGGTGCGCAAACGGTTGCTCGCCTGCGGCGTTCGACCTGTCTCCAATGTCGTCGACATCACCAACCTGGTTATGCTTGAGTGTGGGCATCCCCTGCACGCTTTTGATCTCGACCGCTTCGGTTCGGATGAAGTGGTCGTTCGACGCGCCCACGACCGAGAGAAGTTCTCGACCCTGGACGGACGGGAGCATATCCTGGACGAACAGGTTCTGTTGATCACTAATGGTAAATCCGGAGTCGCAGCCGGCGGTGTGATGGGTGGTCTCAATTCGGAAGTCGAGGACGACACTACCGATATCCTTTTGGAAGCAGCCTACTTCAATCCCAGCGTTATTCGCAAGAGCCGTCGCAAACTGGAAACAGTGACCGAATCATCCTCACGTTTTGAAAAAGGGGCCGACCCCAATGGCATCGAGTACGCCCTCAACCGAGCGGCGCAACTCATGCACGAGTTGTGTGGGGGAAAGGTGCATGCTGGCATCGTCGATTGTTATCCGAAGCGCATCGAACCGCGCACGATCGAACTTCGTCCGGCCCGCTGCAACGCGGTGCTCGGCACCAATTACTTAACCGAACGCATGAAACAGATATTGACGGACCTTGAACTGGAAGTGTCCTGCGACGATCCACTCGTGGTCACGGTACCAACCTTCCGTCCTGACCTGGAGCGCGAAATCGATTTGATTGAAGAGGTTGTTCGCATCGAAGGGTTCGACAGTATCGAGGATTCGGTCACTAACATCGGCCCGCTTTTCTCGCGCACCCTGCCTGAGGATCAGTTCGCCCGTGAAGCACGGTGGGTTTTGACCGCTTGCGGATTCGATGAGATGCTGGACCACGGGCTTGGTTCGAGTCGGGTTGCGAAGTTATTCAATCCTGATCTGCCACAAGTGCGAATACTGAATCCGGTCTCCGAAGAGTTGGATATTATGCGCAACTCGCTGGTGCCGTCGGCGCTCGCGGCCGTGTCGCACAACCTGGCGCACCGGGTGCTCGACCTGCGTTTGTTCGAACTGGGTAAGGTCTACTTCGCGGGTAGTGGTGACACAGATTGGCGGGAGCCGGATCGCTTAGCTCTGACCGTGTCAGGTAACACACCACAAGGCTGGCGTGAGACGGCGCGACCGTTTGACTTTTATGACCTCACCGGTGCTCTACGGAGGTTGGTTGAACACTTTCGCTGGCCCGACTTCGATTTCGTTCCTGACAAAGTTTCATTCCTTGATGACGAGATTTCATTTAGGATCAAATCTGAGGGGCGGGCTGTCGGTTGGGCCGGTCTCATCGCGCCCGACCAGGCACGCACTCTGGGCGTCAAGCAACCAGTGCTGGTGGCGGAGATTGATCTGGAGGGGTTGATTGACACTCGCAAGGATCGCATCAAGTTCGAGCCGTTGGCCGTCTATCCGGCAGCGCCGCGCGATCTGGCCATCCTGGTCGATGCGGCCATACCGGCCGGGGAGATCATTGAATGCGTGCGCAGCGCCGCCGGCGAATTGGCCGAGTCGGTGGAAGTATTCGATCTCTACACCGGCAAGCAGATTGAAAGGGGTAAGAAATCTATAGCCCTGTCCATCAACTATCGGTCGCGATCCGGTAGTTTATCGACCGAGCAAGTAGAAGAAATACAACGAGGTGTTGTGGCTAAGTTAGAGCAAGAGTTTAACGCTGAGATTAGGGATAAGTGACGGTGACTGATACTCTGGATCAGATCGCTCAAAAGGTTGACCAACTCCTGGAGATGGTTAAGAACCTGAAATCAGAAAACGCATCGCTCAAGACCGAAAATCGCCAACTCAAAGCTGAGATGTCCGGACTGGACAAGCAGCAGAAGAGCCAGTCGCTGAAGGCGGCAGATCAGTCCGAGGCGGTGCGGACGAAATTGCAATCAATTCTTAATCGGCTGGACGAGTTGGAAAAACTGGTTGGTTGAGTTTTATCTTGACGGCAGCTGGCTGTTTGGGTAAATTATTGTTAATAGGTAGGATAGTAATTACGACCGGATTAGGTGAATATCGGGTTGATGATGTCTGATACGCGTGGCGAGAACAAAGTGGTGGTGAATATATTCGGGGAGGATTACTCTATCACCGGGGTAACTGATCCATCCTACATTTCCAGGGTGGCGGATTTCGTGGATGCCAGAATGAAGGAAGCGGCCAGCGACAATCGTATTCGTAGTCGTGACCGGATCGCGATTTTGGCCGCCATGTCGTTGGCGTCGGAATTAATGGAGTCCAACGAACAACTGGCCGGCGCCACGGATCACTTCAACTCCCAGGCCGACAGTATTCTGACCCGTCTGGAGCACGAGCTTTCCTGACCGCTCTGTTGCGCAGGTCTGCCCCGATCGATTTGCTACGTCCGTCGCGTAGTTGCTAATCCCAACTGTTTATAAATAGATAATGCGTCCGGCTGATCCGGTCGGGCGGGAGGATGTAATGTACGATGTTGTGATCTTCGTTGCCATCGCGGTGATTGTCGCGGCGGTTTCATTCTTTGTGAGTCGCTCCATGGCTCGACGCTCCGTTGAACGTCAGGTGAGCGACTCCAAGGCTGAAGCCGAACGAATAATCGTCGAATCGGAAAACGAAGCTAAGATAAAGCGTCGTGAGGCCGCCCTCGAAGCCAAAGAAGAATGGCTCAAACGCAAGGGGGAGTTTGAACAGGAGGCTGAAGCCAGACGCCGGGAACTGGAGGCAGCCGAGAAAGAACTCCATGAGGGCCAGGCCGGGCTTTCCAAAAAGGTATCTGTCCTGGACCAGCGAGATCGGGATTTGGTCAGTCGCGAGAAGAGCACCCATACCCGTGAGAAGGGTATCGCTCTGCGAGAGGCCGAACTGGAGGATATCATCAATGCGCAGAATGAGAGACTTCAGACGATCGCTCAGATGACACCGGAAGAGGCCAAAAAGCTGCTCATGGACAATATGTTCAATGCTGCCAAGGTCGCCGCCGCCGCTCATATCAAAGAGATCAAGGATCAAGCCGAACGTGAGGCTGACAAAGAAGCCAAGGAGATTATTCTGTCGGCTATCTACCGTTGTGCCGCCGACCATACGGTTGAATCAACCGTATCGGTGGTCAGTCTGCCCAATGATGAGATGAAAGGACGGATCATCGGACGTGAGGGTCGTAATATTCGGTCTTTCGAGACTGCTACCGGCATTGATGTGATCGTCGATGACACACCTGAGGCGGTCATCCTGTCGGGGCACGATCCGGTTCGCCGTGAAATCGGTCGCATGTCGCTGGAAAAACTTATCAGTGATGGTCGCATCCACCCTACTCGCATCGAAGAAGTGGTGGAGAAATCTGAGAAGGAGATGGAAGTGATCGTCCGTGAAGCCGGCGAGCAGGCCTGCTTCGAATTGGGTGTGCATGGGCTTAACCCGGACTGTATGCAGCAGTTGGGTAAGCTCAAATTCCGAACCTCTTATGGACAGAACGTCCTGGTCCACGTCAAAGAAGTGGCCATGCTTTGTGGATTGATGGCGGCGGAACTGGAGTTGGATGCCGTTCTTGCCAAACGTTGCGGCTTACTACATGATATCGGCAAAGCGATTGACCGCGAAACCGAAGGTACCCACACCCAGATCGGCGCCGATTATCTACGCCGGTATAACGAGAATGATATCGTCGTCAATGCCGTTGAGGCACACCATGGCGACATAGCGCCCCTCAGCCCTTATCCGATTTTGGTGCAGGCTGCCGACGCTATCTCCGGGGCGCGACCGGGCGCCCGTCGCGAGCCTCTCGAGGCTTACATCAAGCGACTTCGGCAATTGGAGGAACTGGCCGATAGTTTCATGGGTGTGTCCAAAGCTTATGCCATTCAGGCCGGGCGTGAAGTGCGGGTGATTGTGGAGCATGAGACGCTGGATGATTTGGCCAGCAGCATCCTGGCCGGTGATATCGCAACCAAGATCGAAAGCGAAATGCAGTATCCGGGCCAGATCAAGGTGACCGTAATTAGAGAAAGACGCTCCACTGAATACGCGAAATAGCTGATTATTTGCAGCCGCAGAGTTGCCAGCGGGGTGGAGTTTTATTAAACTCCACCCTTAGTTGTTGCCGCCGCTCAGCAAATGGTGGAAGCGAGCGGTTCGGGAAGGGATTCATTCCACCTTAGAAAGCTTGCCGAATGTCTCTTTTCACTATCCTTTATGTAGCCGACGTCTGTGGGAAAGCCGGACGACAGGCCTGCGCGCATATGATCAAACCGCTCAGGGAGAAATACAAAGTCGATTACGTGGTGGCCAATGTCGAAAATGCCGCCGGTGGTTTTGGTATTACTCCTGAGATGTCGATCAAGGCTTTCACTTACGGTATTGACCTCCAGACCTCGGGCAACCATATTTGGGACCGGGTCGCCATCCTCGAATACTTTGAGCGGAAGCCGAAACTTCTGCGTCCGGCCAACTACCCGTATGGCTGTCCCGGTCGCGGCTCCCATATCGATACCGTCAACGACGTAAAAGTAGGTGTCATCAACCTGCAAGGGCGTACGTACATGAAGGAGATCGATTGCCCCTTTCAGGTCGGTCGCCGCGAGATTGACTTTGTGGCTAAGCAGACCAATGTGATTCTGGTCGATTTTCATGCCGAAGCCACCTCTGAGAAACAGGCCATGGGGTTCTATCTCAACGGCAAGGTCTCCGCTGTGATCGGCTCACACACCCACGTCCAGACGGTCGATGACCACATAACTCTGCGCGGCACTGCCTACATTACCGACGCCGGCATGACCGGTCCACACGATTCGATTATCGGCATGGAAAAAGGTCCGGCTTTGGGTCGCTTTCTAACCGGGATGCCGAAACGATTCACTACGGCTTCCGACGATGTGAAGCTGTCGGGCGTGCTGGTCCGCATCGACCCTGAGACCGGTCGTGCTGAAGAGTTTCAACGGCTCCGGGTCGACTTCGATTTGGAGAAATTCACACCGGACCAACTCGTCCAGGAACCGTGAAGTATTAGTTTATCTATGACGGCTCAGATTATTGATGGTAAAGAAGTTGCCAGAACGGTTCGCAAGGCGCTGAAGCAGCGCATCGCCGCTTTGGCCGAGCGCGGCATCCAACCGGGACTGGCTGCCGTGTTGGTTGGTGATGATCCGGCGTCGGCAACCTATGTGAACTCCAAAGCGAAAGCCTGCGAGAAGCTCCATCTCTATTCACAGGTGATCACAAGACCGAGCGAGACAACTCAGCAGGAACTGTTGGAAATCGTGGCCGAGTTGAACAACGACTCCAAAGTCCACGGCATCCTGGTACAATCACCATTGCCGAAGCAGATTGACGAACTTGCCATCACTCTGGCCATCAACCCGGACAAGGATGTCGATGGATTTCATCCGCACAACGTCGGCCTGATGTTGATCGGACGCCCCCGACTGCTGCCCTGCACTCCGTTCGGAATCATAAAGTTGATGGAGCATTATGAGATCGATCCGGCCGGAAAAGAAGTGGTGGTGGTAGGACGTTCCAATATCGTGGGAAAACCGGTGGCCGCGATGCTTTTGCAAAAAGGACCGATGGCCAACGCCACTGTGACCGTAGCGCATTCACGATCACTCGACTTACCCAGTATCACACGGCGGGCGGACATTCTTGTTGCGGCCGTCGGCCATCCGGGGACTATTACGCCCGATATGATCAAGCCGGGGGCGGTGGTGATCGACGTTGGTGTCAACAGAGTGGAGGCTCCCGAGACCGACAAAGGGTACCGGCTGGTGGGAGATGTGGACTTCGCCGGCTGTGCCGAAAAGGCGTCCTGGATTACACCGGTACCGGGTGGTGTCGGGCGGATGACCATCGCCATGTTGATGGTCAACACCGTTACCGCTGCTGAGTTGATCACGTCCTGAAGGTCGGTGTACTAACTCGTGGCGATGACGATCAGCCCCGGTTGGTCTCTCGACAGCGCCCAACCTGCCTGCTTACCCGCGGACCTATTCCACGGATAAAATATCCTCAAAGACACCTTAGGAATGGTTGCGTTTCGCCAAAAAGCGCCTATATTAGGTGCATCATGAGCTTCCGGCGGACCGGCGCGAGTGATGGTCGGAGCAGAGGTCGTGCGGATTACTATTGAGGTAAGAAGGATTGTTTGAAGGTGGCATGGTTTCAGAAATCATCAGGAAGTGAATCTTCGCGCCTCAGAGCCTACGGCTCGAGAGTCCTAATCTGTGCGATTACCACGGCCATGCTACTTGGCTCATCTCACCTCATGGCCCAGGAGGTTGAGGACAGTCTGTACCTGCCTGCCCTGGGAGCACGAGCGTTGGGTATGGGTGGTACGTCGGTGGCTTCAACTCGCGATCTTTCGACTGCTGCCAGCAACCCGGCCCTGCTTACATACATGACACCATGGCATTCAGCCCTGGATTACCGACACTTGTCCACTCGGGTGCAGGGTCTGTCATTATATGCGGTCAACGAGTATGCTCGGCGGGAGTTGATGTATGGCATCGGACTCGAGGGGATACGCGCCGACCGACAAAGCTGGCTCGGTTCACAGTCGACCAGTCGCAATTGGACGTTTCAGCCGACCCTGGGTGTTGCCCGCCTGGTGTCCGGGCGAGTGGCGGTAGGTGCTTCTCTCAAACCATCGTGGTGGAGGCTCTATCGTGAGGATGACTTCACTGTGGAAATGGACTTGGGCGTTGCTTATCCCGCCCATTGGCGCGATGTCGATATCGTAGTGGGCGCGGTGGCGCGCGATGTCCTGGGGGCGGAAGTCTCTCGACTGGGGATTGATACGGCTCTGGATGTCTCCGTACTACTGGGTATAACCGGACGCTACTACACTACAGATAGTCTGTGGGAAGCAACTCTGGCCACTGAACTGGAGGCCGTCGAACGGAATTACATTGATGACCCACAGGGGAGGTTTCGCATTGGGAGTGAGTTAGCCTGCTACAAATATTACGATATCCGTCTGGCCGGACGGGTGGGGTATGACGGCGAACATGTGACTATCGGTCTTGGATTAGGCTGGCGTTTTGTCACTCTTGATTGGGCCAAAACAGCGTGGAAGAAATGGGGTCACGGACAGGCTGTTTCCCTGTCGATTAATCCGCCTGAATTCTGGTCCTGGCTTGAGGGGAAGTTCGGCGCTCATACACCTGCCGTCAACTGGCGCGACTCACTCCGTATCTATAGAGGTGAAGAATTCGATCATTTCGACCGCTTGGCGAAGGATCAGTTCGACGCCGGGCAGAACGATACCGCTTATGTTCTTTTCCATAACGCTCATGTTTTTGCCGACAGCAGCCATCATGTAGCTCGCGCCGACAGCGGGATCGTACGTTCACGCCTCGCCCTGGATCGTCTACGGGCTGAGGCTGATTCGGTCTTGCGCGTTACTCTTCTGGATTCGTTGTTGCACAAGGAACGTGAGTTCACTGACAGCATGTATCTGTTACTTCTCAGCGAGGCTGACACCTGTTTCCGGGGACGTGATTATCAGTGCGCCCTGGATCTTCTGGACATGATTCTGTCTGAAAACCCCGCCATCACCGAGGCTCTGAATCTCAAAGGGGATGTGCAAAAGGGTCGTGACCTGGAGATCGTTTTCAGTCTGGTGTTGGCCGACAGTGCTGAACGGGAGAAGCTGTTAGGGAAAGCTCTCGAGGCCTACCTGCGTATCCTGCAGTTGGATTCGACTCACACCGATGGCGCTACCGGGAAAGAGCGCATCGAGGACAAGCTTGAGGCTCAACGCTACGCCCGGCGCGCTTTGCAGTTATACGAACAGGGCTATCCAGCCGCCGCCCAGACCGCTTTTGATTCCGCCGTGGTGAAAGATGCGTCACTTCAGTCGGTGAGGAACTTTCTGGTCGGAACGTTTAGTGTTCAGGCGGACACAACCTCACTTGATGACATCGAAAAAGACTCCACTGTCTATCCGTATTACTTGTCAGGGATGGATTTTAATCGCAAGAGAGAATACCAGCGGGCCATCGACGCCTTCAATGAAGTCCTGAAATACTATCCTAACAGTCCGGCGGTTCTCAAGGAAATCAACGAGGCCCGCCAGATGCTCATAAGGTCGCGCCAGGATTCCACCCAATAGTTTTTAGTGGAACTCTCTGTCGGCCGGCGTTAGCTTCTTAGTGATGTTCAAGCGTCCGGTAAAAGAGATCAGCGCCGAATTCTCGGCCGAGGAAAAATACCTCCCCAGCATCCAGCGCACGGTGCGCGAGAGTTGCGTTACCGCTGGTCTGGTCCGCAAGGAAGTCTCGGCGGTACTGCTGGCTACCGAAGAGGCCGCCACCAACATCATTCGGCATGCCTACCTCTATGAGAAGGGTGTCCTAAGATTAAGGATCGTCGTTTACAAGAAGTTGATAGCCATCTCATTGATCGACTTCGGGCGCTCCTTCCAGCCGGAGGGTAAGGGCGCTGTCGATCTTGAGAAGCTAATCGAATCGGGGCGCAAAGGCGGGCTTGGGTTCTACATGATTCAGAAGATTATGGACTCGGTAGAGTACATTTCCTCGGCCGGACGCAACGAATTGCGGATGATCAAGAGGATCAAAACACGATCCAGGGACGGTCATCCATTCCTCAGACGCATGCTGACGCTGCGGGTCAAGTTCTCATTCTGGACCTTTCTCATAATGGCGGTGATCATCGCCGGAGCCTTCTACTACATTGATCGTCGCACTTCGCAGCAACTGCACGACCGCCTTGATGAAACGGTGTTCGCCCTGACCAAAACAATTACCGACCAGGCGGCAGGGCACATGCTGCGCAGCCGTTCGGCTACCGAATTTGACGAACTGGTGCTCAGTTACACTCGGGCCAATCCGGAGCTTCGGCAGGTGGTGCTGGTTAACGCCGACGGCGAGGTGATAGCGCACTCCGACGACATTCGCAATATCCGAAAACCGTACCAGCGGCCGGAGCAGATCGTCGATGTCGTCGTGGGGCAACCGCATCGATATTTCAGTGATGGTCTTAAACTAAGTTACCTGGTACAGCCGATTGAATGGGGCAGCCGCCGGTTGGGTAGCACGCACATCATCTACTCGACCGAGCCGATTAGTGAACCGTTGCGACAGGCTCGCTATCGCGTGATTCAACTCACGCTTATGCTGTTGTTGTTCGGAGCCCTGGGAGTCTACATGCTCTCGAATTACTTCGTGCGGCCGATTGTACAAATCACTCGGCGGGTACGTCGATTCACGTCCGGCGACCTTGAATCGGAACTGCCACTGGAGGGAGCCGAGGAGTTCTTTGAGATATCCCGGGCTTTTAACGAGATGATGACCCGTTTGCGTCAGGACCGTGAAAACATCGTGGCCCGCGAAAAGATGGCCAAGGAAATCGAACTCGCTTCCCAGATCCAACAGACGCTGATGCCCCGACGTCTGCCGGATATTCCGGGGCTCGAACTGGACGCCTTCTACCGGGCTGCATCCATTGTCGGTGGTGACCTCTATGACGTATTCGAGATCGCGCCGGGACGCTACTGCCTGGTGGTAGCCGACGTATCAGGCAAGGGAGTACCGGCATCGCTGGTGATGTCGATGGTGCGCACCGTGATTCAGATCAGTTCAGTCGGCGCCACCTCCGCCGCCGACACGCTGGTCCGGGTCAACGATTACCTCTGCAATAATATGCCGGCCGGCATGTTTATCACTGTCATGCTGGTCATTTACGACACAGCCCTGGGCCAAATGGATATCGTTTCGGCAGGGCATAATCCGATGCTGTATTACAGCGCCAGCAGCGGGCGGATGAATCGCATTAACCCCGGCGGCATGCCGCTGGGGCTTCCTGTGTCACTTGACGGCAGTTTTGAGGATCACCTTGAACAGGTCAGCATCAAATTGGAAGACGGCGATGGTTTCTTCATATACACTGATGGCCTCACCGAGGCCGCCGATCCGCATGGCCGCCAATTCGGTCTGGACCGACTGGCCGAACTCCTGAGCAATCGGTTCAGCCTCG